>JABDGK010000055.1 GCA_013286085.1 Gammaproteobacteria bacterium
TTAAAAAGACTAGCTGAGCATGATAGCAACATTTTTATAGAATAATATTTCCTATATTTATATCTAATTACAATCTATTCATTGAGAGATATAATTGTTATTTTCTCGTGACTAAATTTAGAACAAAAAGGCGTTTATGATTATTGAAGAAATTATTGGCAATTACCAAGCTTTCTTTTCTGATTTATTGCAACGAATGAAAGCGATTGATATTGATATAAGCCGTATGCCAATGAGTCATCTGTTATATCGGGTGAATACAGTTCCTGATTATGAAAGCTTACGTGATAAATTGAAAATTCTATGCAGTGAGTTTGTTGAGACTCAATTTAATGGAAGAGCTGTTTCAATATTAGTTTTAAAAACCCCTCTTGTTCTTGAGGATGGATTCAAAGTTTCGGTGATAGAGTTACCTGCACCCCGGCTTGTGCATATGTATCCAAGCGGACTTGAAAGTATAGGTGTAGTTGTTGGTAAATCTTTGCCGCAATTTATAACGAAATATGAGAAACTATTAACAGGTGTAAAAGATCATGGAGAGCATTGTCAGCCTGCTTTTCTTACATTTGAAAATGATAAAACAGTAAAGTTCTATGATATTTCGTTAACTGAAATTGTCGCAAGACAGGGATGGAAAATTAAAGATGTCGATTTGGCTACAAAGGGAATTTGGGCATGAAAATTATTTTTGGATGTAATTATAAGGTTGGATGTAAGTTATATGTCAATAAAAATTTTAGATTCAAAAAATGAAATAAAATTAACAGATGTAAATAATCTCATGAAGCAAGTTGGATGGGGCGATAATTATTATCAAAAAGAAAGTGTGTGGAAAAGAGTTCTTGAAGCGTCAACACATATTGCTTATATAAAAGAAAATGAGAAGTTAATTAGCTTTGGGAGAATATTAGAAGATGGTGTCATGTGTATGTTTTATGACATCTGCGTTCATCCTGATTACCAAAATAAAAACATTGGTACATTGTTGATGAATCACTTATTAGATAAAGTTAAAGATGGTAATTATGTTTCTATCGGCTTATTTGTGTGGGAAGGTAATAAAACGGCTTCCGATTTTTATGGAAAGTTAGGATTTGAAAAAGTCACTGCAATGGAAATTAAAAAATATATGAGAAAGGTTTAAGTGGGTAAGGGGCGTGTTACACGTGCTGCTAGTCACGAGATAAGTAGGTACCTTGTTATTCCTAAAGTTTGAGTCTCTTAAATTTAAAATTATGCAATATGGTATTATCTATGTCGGAAGTTTCTATAGCTCATAGTGGTGAAGTAATTAGGCATGCATCAAAATTATTATCTGATTATTTTCAGAAAAATATACAATTCACAAAAATAACACAACTTAGTGAGCCAGGGCGTCGCAATTTAATTTTACGCTTGGAAAGTGAACGGCAAATCGATGAAATACCTGCAACTTTTATTTTAAAAAAAACTGAAATAGAAAAAGAGCGTTTAACTGATGAAACTGAACACGAACAATTAAGTCGTTTTGCTCATGATTGGGCTGGTCTCCAATTTTTGACACATATTGGCGGAGAGCATGCTCCTAAATTTTATGTGGGTAGTATCGAGCATAAATTTATAATAATAGAAGATTTAGGTATTTCACATCCAAGTCTTGTCGGGCCATTAACACGTAAATACTCAGCGGATAATTTGAAACAAGCAGAATCGGCATTAATAGCTTATGTTCAACGATTAGGTAAGATGCATGCCGATACGGCGGGTAAACTGGATTTATACAATTTTATTGTAAAAGAGATTTATCCTAGTATTGATCGTATTCATGCATTTTCAGATAGTGAAATTTCTAAAATGACAAAATTAATTAAAAGCCTGACTGGACATTATTCAAATGAGTTAGACAATGAAATTTGTGATGTAAAAAATTATATTGAAACTAATAATGAATTTACTGTTTTTTTGCATGGCGATATTTGTCCGGATAATGTTTTTTATAATGAAAATAATATGCGATTTATTGATTTTGAATATGGTGATTTTGGTAATGCATTTATAGATGCGGCTTATTTACGTATGTTTATGCCAAGTTGTTGGTGCTCGAAGAGATTTCCTAGTTATATTATTAGTAAAATGGAATCAATTTATAGAGATGAATTAAAGAAAAAAATAGTTTCAGCAAGCGATGACCTGATTTATGAAAAGCAATTAACTTATGCTTGTGCTTACTGGATGCTAAGAGGTTTGCAGGTTCTTGATGAAGTGAATTTATTAGAGCGTGAGTGGATAGGCTCTAGTGGTCCTGTTGATGCTGATTCAGCGTGGGAACCAAAAACAAATGCATCGAGGCCAAGAATATTGTCAAGGCTTGAGGCATTCATATCGTTAGCAAAAACAACAGGACATTTGCCGCATTTAACCATAGCGTTTATTGCTCTATTGGAACGATTAAAAATACTTTGGCCTGAGACAAGTGGTATGTCGTTATATCCAGCATTCCAGAATGTCGTTTGACATTTAGTAGGGTGATTGGCACCCTATTTGAATGCCTATATTTTTTGTAAGCTCTCTACTTCATGATCGGGAGAGCAATATGATTTTACAAAAAAGACCATTAACTGAGCGCCAAATGGATTGTCTATATTATTTAGTAAAAGGTATGACAATCAAACAAATTTCAGAAAAAATGCAACTCTCAGCGCGAACGGTAGAGCACTATTTAGAAGCGGTAAAATCAAAATTAGAATGTAAAACTCGTTTTGATTTAGTAGATAAGGCACTCCAAATGCAAGAAATCAGACACAGGCTTTAATCGGTTTTATGCACGTTTTTACGTATAATATGCAGACATATGGATTACAATAATTCGGGGTGCGGTATGGGTCAAGCAGAATATCTTTTTAAAACTGCACGATTGGGTTTTCGGCTATTACAGCCGAAAGATATTGATTACTTCGCAGATTTAAATGGTGATCCTGACGTTAGAGCATTTTTCCCTGATTTTATACAAAACCGCCAGCAATCTAAAAAAAGAATGGAAGAATTGATAGGCTATTATAAGGATAATAGCTTGCCATGTTTTCTTATGTTTTTACTCGAATCAGATGAATTTGTGGGTCGTTGTGGTTTTGGTCCGATTGAAACGGGCGAAATCGAAGTGGGTTATTTGCTCCATAAAAAATTTTGGGGGCAAGGATATGCAACGGAAGCCTTATCCACTGTATTAGAGTGGGCAAAGAAAAATATTGATAGTGATGAAATTATTGCTTTCGCGCCAGTGGATCATATTGCATCGCAACGCGTCATGGAAAAATGTGGAATGCATTTTTATAAGAGTGACATTGGTCATGGTGCACAGTGCAAATTTTATAAAATAAAAATTTAGGTGCGATTATGCTAATTGAAAAGTGTGGGAAGTAATGGTTATTCATGGATAAGAATGGGAGAATGAAGCTTAATGATTTTAAAAACTATTCAAGCATTTCTCTAGTTCAGTTTTAGGGTTATCAACTATTAATTTGCTTCTCCAGGCAACGTGGCCATCGGGGCGAACCAAAACAGCTCCACTTTCAGATATACCATAGATGTCATGCCAGATATTATCAGGATCAATCAGGTCACCATCAGTTGCTATTTTATAAACCGATACTGGAATTGTTAATGTTTGAGATAATTCATTGATAGCGGTATGCCAGGCTTCACCAGCTGCACCAATAAGTAAAACAAAATTTTTCTCAAAAAGATCTAATGTTGAAATTGTATTTCCATTTTTTATTAGCGGGACATGCGGTGCGCGGCTTCCTGGTAACGTGGTAGGTATATATTTGTCTGGTCGCATACTAAGAGCTTGGTCATTTTCGGATTTCACGGCGTTTGAATGATAAATAAAACCCAAATCTAAACCTTCATAATTAAGATTTTTCTGTTGTTCATGCAGTTTTATTTTTAATGTTTCATGATCGCCAGCCTGAATTGCTTTAAAGATATCAAAAAAGCGTTTAGCATTTTCGGTACTCCATTCAATATTGCGTTTAGCAACAGGTGCGCGTTCATCATAATAAGTATCTAGTAGCGTATCAGATATATGGTGATTAAGCACAAATGCTAATTTCCAGGCAAGATTATGGACATCGGCAACACCTGTATTCATTCCTAAACCGCCAGTAGGTGGCAATCGATGTGCAGCATCGCCAGCTAGGAAAATTCTTCCACGACGATATTGTTTGGCGACTTGTGCTGCCATTGTCCAAAAACTTTTATTTATAATCTTAATTTCGAGATTAGGCATATCAAGAACACGCCGTATTTCATTTAGGCAATATTCGTCTGTGAAATCTTCTTTTGTATTTTCTGGCTTAAGATTCATTCCAACTATCCAGCGATTTTTACCATAAGCCGTAAACAAAGAACGGCCTAGTAACTTCGGATCAGTAAAGAAAAATCCAACGCTGGGTCGATGCTTAGTCCATTGCGATATGTCAAATTCACAATAAACGCTACAAGAGCGCGCCAAGTTGTCAGGCCCTTCCATTTCAATTTTTAGTTGTTTACGTATAGAGCTATGAGCTCCATCAGCAGCAATGAGATATTGAGTATGTACTACTTCTTCTTTTTTGGTTTTTCGATCTAGTAGTTTTACCGTGACGCCGGTGTCATTTTCTTCAAAAGAAATCATTTCTTTTGAAAATTGAATTTCTGCTTGATGATGATCTCGCAAAGTATAATGTAAATATTCTTCTACACAATCTTGTGTGACAAAACTGGCGCCTATTGGGCCATGCGTATAATTTTCTAGACCTTTCATTTCTACTCTGGTCACTTCATTGCCTTGCAAAGACTCTGACCAAGTGAATCTTATCGCTTCTTTTGGAAATTCATATTTCAATAATTCGTCAATATTTCCCCATTGTCTAAATAGCTCCATTGTACGCATGCTAACGCCACGGGCACGAGGGTGTTCTGTGCGACAGGGGTGCCGTTCAATCACTAAAGAGTGAATGTTTTGACGTGCTAAAGCTAAAGCCATGCTGAGGCCAACAGGTCCACCACCAACAATTAAGACGGGGATGTCTTTCATGTTATGTTCCCCAAACTAATTTTTCTAGATCATTTAGGTTGCTTACTTTCTCTTTCCAGTTATCAATTCTAATCTGCACACGCAAATTGCTATATTTATGTAATAGCATTAAAAGGGTGAGCTGATGACTCAGCTTATCTGTTAGATCTTCGTGCGAATAACCATAAGAAACGAGAAATTCTCTTAATAACTCTTTATCGCCTTGAATTAAAAAAGCTCCAGGTCCTAGTAGATCATATTCAGGTAAACCAAGCATTGCATCACCAAAATCAATGAGTCCCTCAATATGCCAGATTCCAGATTTCTGCTTAACTAAGAAATTCATTGGCGTGTATTCACCCGTCAAAATAACTGGTTTTTTGATTGTTGGCAAATACCCTACCATGGATTTAATGTATTCTGGGATTTGCTCCAGCAAGACTTTGGGAAGGTTTGTGGATTTATGTTTTGCTACGCATTGATTAATTTGGTTTGTGATAAATTGATCCCAATGACAATCTATAGCTTCAAGACCTTGAGTGGGTAAAGAATGTACCTCACGAATTAAAGAACCTAATTCGCGCATAATTATTACTTTATTATGGTGGTCTAGATCTTCCCAGAGTCCTTCTAATGGAATGCCATCAAGTCGATTCATAATGATGTATGGCCAGCCTGTTATTTCCCCCTCGAATTCAACGGCGGGTGTGTTGACAGTAAGCTTATTATAAAGATGCTTCATGACGAGAGATTCGCTCATAAACTGACTATGATGAATAGGCGGGAAGATTTTTATAATTCGATTGCTACCGTAAGAGAATACAATATTCGTACCTTCAAGTAATGAGAGAGGCTCATCTGGTAAATGATGACGAGTAAGTATTTCTCGTGCTGCATTCTTAAATAATTCATCCTTCAAGTTTAACTGTTCATATTCTTCGTCTGAATTAATGGATGGAAGAATACTGCTGAATTTTGTCATAAGCTCACCTTGTTATTTTCTTTTGCTTCTTCTAAGAATGGAGCCTGTAAGTCGAATGGCTATTATAGTTTCGTCTGAAAGGTCATACTAGGGTGATAATCACCCTAGTAACTACTCATCGCTTTTATGGGTGCTAATTTAAATGATTTCCAGATGTTATCGCATCTTTCATGAATGCAGTATGAAATACATTATCGCAACCTACATTAATATACGCATTTTCGGTATTGAATGCATGAAAACATAATTTTTTTGAACCATCCCAGTGTTGCCAAGTAATATAAGCGGTGCCATCTTCATCAATTAAGTAAGTACCTTTATCTATTTGTGGTTCGTTTGTTGGTTTATGTGACATTTTTCCAATTACATTACCTTCTGAATCTAAAAACATGGAAAATGTATTTTCAATAGTATTGCCATTTAAATTATCTGTCGCAATGGATACCGATGTCTTATTGACAAATGCTTTTATAAATTGATCCTTATTCAATGAGTTTAAGCTAGAGCCAAAACACAATGTGGTACTGGAAAGCATGGTTATTAGTGAAAGTGCAATATATTGTTTCATAAGTTATTCCTAATAATTTAAATAAATATTTTTAGTTAATACTTGTGATAATAAAGTATTTTATTGATTAATTTTTTTGATAATGATTTCTATATTCTTGTTCAATGATTGAATTAATTGTGATGCTGTTAATTCTTGACTTAAATAGGCGGCTTGTCCACTCCATAGTGACATAAAATTTGTTACCCCATTTTTAGTAGCCATTTTTCGAATGGGTTGGGTGAGATGATGTTGAATGGGGTAATCTAATATTTTATCTTGATAAGGCTCCATTAGTTCAATATATTTATTTTTTATTCCGCGTGCTAATTTACCTGAAAATGAACGCGTTAATATAGTGTTGTCATGCTTTGCTTTTAATAATGCTTTTTTATAACTAATGTGTGCACCAGATTCTTTGCATGTAATAAATGCAGTCCCCATTTGTATTGCATCTACGCCCAATAGAGTAGCAGCAAGTATTCCTCTTGCATCCATGATTCCGCCAGCAGCAATGATAGGTATTGTAACGTTATCTACAATTTGTGGAATTAGTGCCATGTTGCCAATGAGACTGTCATTGGGATTACCTAAAAAGTTCCCTCTGTGCCCACCAGCTTCATACCCTTGAGCAACAATGAGATCAATTCCATGGCGCTCTAAAATTTTTGCTTCAGCTACTGATGTGGCTGTGCCAATTATTTTGGTTTTATTATTTTTAAATTTTTTAAGCCATTTTTTTTCTAATAAACCAAATGTAAAGCTGAATACAGGAATTTTTTCTTCAATTAAAACGATGATCTGATCTTCGAATGAAAAACCATCTGTTCCCTGATTTATTCTGGTTTCAAATGGTTTGCATACTTTATTTAAAATTTTTATCATTCCATTAATTTGTTTTTTGGTTGTGTGCGGTTTTTCAGGTATAAAAAGATTGACTCCAAAGGGCTTATTCGTCAATGCACGAATATTAATAATAGCATTTCGAATTTCATCGGGGCTCATGTATCCAGCAGCCAGTGAGCCTAAGCCTCCCGCATTTGATACGGCGGCTACTAACTCAGGACTCGTTATGCCACCTGCCATAGGTGCTTGGATAATCGGATATTTGATTTTTAGCATTTTTGTAATGCGAGTTTGTGGCCACATAGGTGACATCCTGTTAGTCAGAATAGGGGCGTATTCCCCCTGATTTGGAATATTGTATTATAGTATGGTTGAGATCTTATTAGAATAAAAGATAGGGTGATTTTCCCCGTATTATCAATATGCTAGATATCATTTATACTTCGGTAATATTTTATATTCACTGTATCCAAATCTTCCATCGAAGTTCATCTCGAACTGTATGAATACAATCAGATGCGTTCAAGCGGCGCACATAAAATTATTATCGGAACTATCTAAATGCTAAGAAGTATTATTACACAGACAGGAACTTCACTAAGAAGAAAAAATCCAGTTATCTCAGAAATGCGGGCTTGGTTTACGTCTAATAAATTGGTGCAAGCATATGTTCAACCAGCCACAAGTATAAATTACGCTCTTATCATCAGCGGGGGAAAAAGTGGCAGTTTAGTAAGAGATTACGTGTTACCACCATATTCTGAGCATTCTGATTTTTTAGATTCTAAATTAATATGCCAGACATTAGCTACACAGCAAATATGTGCGAAAGAAAATATACGTGTATTATTTGGTTCTGGAGCAAAAAATACAAAAACAATAACAGATCATCGTTTGATTTATCGATTTTTTGATTGGTTAATGGGCAAAGAAAATTGCTATGTAGATGCAAATGAAGATCTACACGTAACAGGTGCTGCGAGTGAGGAAGCTGTCAAGGAAGAGCTAAGTAGTCTAGCTAAGAAAGCCCTTCCTAATGATAGGCTATTTATTTTTATTGGAGGGCACGGCAAAAAAGGTATTGGCACTATGTTGTGGAATAAGTATTTCACAACCCAATTTCTCACGCCAAAGCAGCTAGAGTTATCTTTAGAGCAATTTCACCCGGATATTCAAATTGTGATGCACGTTAACAGTTGTCACGGTGGGAATTTCTTAATGGGTACAAGAAAAAATATATCTGTTTACTCAAGCTCAACCTTTAGTAGATCTTCACGATACTATGCAGGGAAATCTAGTGAGATGGTATCTAAATTTTTAGATTATTTTTCAAATCAACAAACCGCATTATATCTGCATGCGCACGGCACTCATGCAGACCATAGTTATTTTCCATCAGATAGTTTGACATTTTTTTTAGACAGCAAACTTTCTCAATATCATTCTTACAAATATTTTTCACGCCTGGCTGATATGTATCAATTAATGATGGTTAATGTTAATTCAACTAGCAGGAAAGGTTTTGTCGGCTCAGCTATGATAAATTTTTCACTAGCGTTTACAATTGCTTACTATTTTCCTCCAGATCATTTATTAAATAAATTATTTCAAGCTAAAATCGCTGCTGCTTCACTAAAAACAATACTTCCAGTCGTGATAAAAGTCGGATATGTTTTGATGCTTCAGAAATATTTTAAACATCTTGAAGATAAGTTTTTTGCATCAGATTTATATAAAAATTATCCGGTTTTTAAAGATTCAATATATATTAATAATTTAAAAAATAAGGTAAGTAATGCTAGTGATTTGAAGATAACACCAGAAATGCAAAAATTTCTTAATGAAATTCAGGATAATTTAATTTGGATATTGTCAAAAATATATCAATTGCGGACATCTGACATTAATAAACCTGTAGTTTCACGTTACAATCTTTTATTTATGAAAACAATATTATTTCTTGAGTTATATTGTCGTGAAAATAATATAGAGGCAATAAGAGAATTCGTAGAGATATCTAATAAAATTTTAGATCCTTTAAATTTGCACTCCAAAAAAAGCGATTATTTGGAATCTAGACAAAATCGATTTGTTACTGGAATTCTAATTAAGAAATCTATTTTTGCAAATCAGAAAGCACAAAATAATATGACAGTTTTCGAGTCAACACTTACGCCAGCAAAAAGGAATTTTCATGGTTAGGCATGTTTCAAATAAAAATTAATGGTTAGGTATACCGAAATGTATTTTTGATTCATGTTATAAATATTTTATTAACATGCTTGACATTTTAATTCGGTAAATTTAGCAAGCTTTCTTTTTAATTAATCCTGAATTATTACAGTCATCTAATGCAGACGATATTTTCTTTCGCGCAAGTAATTCGCAACTTTTAAAAAGTGAAATTTTATCCTGGAGTGATTTTCCAACAGCTTCGTCTAAAAAAACATGTATTCTACTCTTAATTTGATCGAAAACGTGGATGGTTTTTACAGTTAATTTTAATAGCTCATTATATAGCAATGTATTACCACTATTAGAAATCCATTCGGGTAATATATTAATTCCTTTCTGATATAAAAGTAGCAAAGTAGATTTGCTATTGAACACCGCATTAGCACCAGAAATAACCCAGGGTGATTTAGAGAATGAAAAAGTTTTTTGGATTAAGATTGTTGCAATACGACTTGTAATAACATATCGCGTAGCGCAAGGTGAAAAAATATCAGCTGATTGTAAAGATAAACATTCATATAAAAAATCTTCATTGTTTTGGGTGTCTTTTCGGTGAAGAAAATTAAGTCCGATTAGCTTAGTTTCTTTTTCCAGTGTTGATATATTATTTTTATGTTTTCTAATCATATCAAAAATTGACACAGAACTTTTTCCGTATATAAAAAAATCTCTTTCTATTACACCGACAATGTTTCCTATACGATATTTTTCGATATAATAGGCTAAGCTAGCCCCCACTGTTCCAAAGCCTTGAATAATAATATTAGGTAGCCTAGGAACAAGTTTCTGAATACACATAGCAACACTATAGCCGGTAGCGGCGGTGCATAAAGTAAAATGGCTATCAATACCCGTTTCAATTTTTGAGAGAAATTTATCAGATTGGTTAGGATATTGAAAATTCTTTTCGAAAATGGTTGCCATGCTTACAAAGCTAGAGGAGAGCATTAAATCTTTTTGAATTACACTTTGAATAAAAGTATTATCTGTATTTAAATCGGAGCCAGTATTCCAGAAATTTTTAATATAATATTTGTTTGCAATTAAGAACCGTCGCAATACATTCTTTGCTTCTGGATGCGTGTGATCAAAACGAATTCCTCCTTTTGCTCCACCAGTAATTGGTTGTTGAAGACTGTTTTTATATGTCATCATTGCAGCTAAGTCGGCTGCTTCCTTCATAGTAGCATTAGAATGCATAAAAAGACCACCTGACGCGACATTTGATGCAAGGCTATCAAAGACTAACCAACCTATTGCACCAGTGGGCTCACTGTCATGCCAAGTAATACACTTTCTGTCAGGAATCATAGCGCTCATGATTCTGTACCGCGCTTTGGAATTAATATATTTCTCTCACTGGTGATGACTATAGTTCCATCTGATTTCATCCCAGTAGTGCGTACTTTGACTATTCCTTGGTTTGGACGTGACTTAGATTCTCTTACCTCAAGAATTTCTGTTTCTGAATAAAGTGTATCGCCTACAAAAACAGGATGATATAGCCTTATATTGTCCCATCCTAGATTTGCAATTGCTTTTGCACTAATTGTAGTAACACTCATTCCACCAACAATACAAAATGTTACCAAACTTGATACAACAATTTTCTTAAATTCAGTTTTTTCGGCATAGTCCTGATTGATATGCAATGGATGTTGGTTCATACAAATCAATGATTGCCAGGCATTAT
>JABDGK010000056.1 GCA_013286085.1 Gammaproteobacteria bacterium
TTTTTCTTGGCTTTATATTAGTTATGCTCGCTGTCTGGGCACAAACAACTTCTTTTGATCCAATTAAGCAACTCATCATACGGCTAAATAACGTTTCTTATGATATGCAATTACGCGGCAGATTATTCGGTCATTCAGTTAAAATAACCAGCCCAGTTGCTATTATTGATATTGATGATAAAAGCCTTGCTGCCGAAGGTCGTTGGCCATGGCCACGCGCCAAGCTTGGATTGTTAGTCAAACGACTACAAGAAGAAGGTGTTGTGGTAGTGGCTATGGATATTATGTTTTCTGAAAAAGAACACGATATCGCTAGCGTAGTGATAGATGAGTTAAATAAACGTAAAATAGCCACACCTGCGTTGAATGATGCACTACTTAAGATTCAACCAGAACTAGATAATGATCTACAATTCTCAAAAGTCTTAGCACAACAAGATACCGTTTTAGGCATGACGTTTTTACCACGCCCTGAAACATCTGGCTTATTACCACCCGCCATCCTTACCTTAACAACACCTGAGGAAAAGAAACTGGGTTTTGTCGATGCGGCAGGTTACCTCAGTAATATCGATGTTATTCAAGCGGCTGCAAAGAATGCGGGGTTTATTAATGTTTATCCTGATGCGGATGGCATTATTCGTCGCGTACCCTTGTTGATTCGCTATAAGGATAAGCTATACCCTTCTCTTGCATTAGGCGCCGTAAAATTATTTTTACTCGCCAACATCAGCCTTGTCACCGGGCAATATGATAACTCACAACAACTTGAAGGCGTGAAAGTTGGTGAAAATACAATACCGACAGATGCGTTATCACAAGTGCTTGTGCCATTTCGTGGAAAAAGTTTCACATTTCCTTATTTTTCAGCAACCGATGTTATTAACAAACATATCCCCAATAATGCCTTAGCAGGAAAAATAATTTTTCTTGGCACATCAGCAACAGGCTTGGGTGACTTGCGAGCCACTGCGATACAAGGGGTTTATCCTGGCGTTGAAGTGCAAGCATCCATTGCCGATGGTCTGATAGAAAATCATTTTTCGTATAAACCCGAATGGACAGCGGGTGCCGAAATTTCTATTACTGTCGTTCTTGGTATCATACTCGCATTATTGTTTCCCTATTTTGGCCCCCGCACTCTCGCCACATTGACCATCCTTATTCCTATTTGTTTAGTATTTTTTAATAACTGGTTATGGTCTAAAACGGGATTAATTATTTTTGTACTGGTTCCCATTTTATTAACTATCATATTAGCTATCATGAATACGGTTTACGGTTATTTATTTGAAACACGTAAACGAGAACACTTAAAAGAAATGTTTGGTCAATACGTACCAGCAAAACATATTGATGCCATGTTAAAAGCAAAAGACAGCTTTAGTCTTTCCGGCGAAGATCGAGAGATGACCGTATTATTTGCTGATATCCGCAACTTCACTACCATCTCAGAACCGATGATCGCCTCTGAACTGAAGGACATGTTAAACCAATTTTTTACCCCCATGACCGAAATTATTTTTAACTACAAAGGCACCATCGACAAATATATCGGTGACTTAATTATGGCTTTTTGGGGTGCCCCACTCGAAGATAAAGATCATGCAGAGCATGCGTTATCTGCTGCCCTTGACATGCAAACGAAAGTCGATCAATTAAAGCCTATTTTTGCTGCGCGAGGCTGGGCGGAAGTCAACATTGGTATTGGTCTTAACACGGGCATCATGAGTGTGGGCGACATGGGATCACAATTTCGTCGCAACTATACAGTATTAGGTGACGCCGTCAATCTGGGTTCTCGCGTTGAAAGCTTAACAAAATTTTATGGCGTAAAAATCATGGTATCGGAGTTTACTGTTAAAGACCAAACCAAATTTATTTTTCGTCTACTGGATCGTGTCCGTGTAAAAGGTAAAAAAATTGGTTTAGGAATTTATGAAGTTGTTTGCCGAAAAGCAGAAGCAAGCAATGCGCTGGTAGAAGAAATTAACTTAAGTAACAAAGCCATGGAATGTTATTTTAATCAAAATTTTAATGAAGCAGAGCGACTCTTTAACCAGCTTCATACTACTCATCCAGATGTGACAATCTATCATTTATATATTGAACGATTAAATGAATTTAAAAAGAACCCACCGCCAGCAGCATGGGATGGTGTCTATGTGCATGCAACAAAATAAATATATTTTTCAATGGCTATTATTTTTTCCAAGCGCATACGTCAGTAAGCGTCACTAGAATTAACGTACCGTGACGCTTGCTGACGCGCGCGGCTCGGTGGCAACGGCAAGGCGCTGCGTTTTTGGCATCGCATAATAAGCCGTCACAACACTCAAGAAACAAGCAATAGCGACTACAATAAAAGTCACCGTCACATGCCCGGTATAGTGAATCAAATAGCCAATTAACGCCTCACCAGCAGCCGAAAAAGCATAGCCATATGCATTCATAATCCCTGTGCCAGTACTGGTACAAGCAGCGCCTAATAATTCAGGGCACAAAGCAAACAAAGCTGACTGTGGCCCAAAAACAAAGAAGCCGATAAAAAATAACAACAACATAGCAACGAGAGAAAACTCCGTGGGTATACAATACAATACTGCCGTGAGCAATGTTGCCAACATCATAAATAACATCGTCGGCTTAATACGATCCGAATTAAATAATTTGTCAGACAAACTACCCGCTGCAATCGTGCCTAACGCCATACCCAACGGCAATGCGATTGTAGTCCAAGCACTCTGTGAACTTTGTTGGCCCAAATAAATGACTGGCACCCAAATCAGCAATCCATATCTCGCAATGCTACAAAAACCCATGGATAACGATGCCATTTGAAAATGAAAATTGGTAAATACCAATTGATAGCGTGCCCACGCTGACAAAGCGACTTGGTTGGCATGTGTTTCGCTTGGTAGTGGTGGAAAACCTAAGTCTTCTGGCTTATCGCGCGCAATATAAAAATAAATAATTGAACTTACGAACAGAAATGCAACGGGTAAACGAAACAACCAACGCCAATCCAAATAACGCAAAACGCAAATACACACTGCAAAAGCAATGATCGATGCGACGCCAGAAGCAGATAAGTAAAGACCGAACGCTTTGCCTCTTTCTTTTTTTTCCCACCAATCCGTGATGAGCTTACTGCCTGGCGCAAAACCCAACGACTGAAAATAGCCGTTTAAACACCAAGGGATCATTAACCCCCAAAAGCCAGTTGCAAAGCTCGCAACAATATTAAATAACACGGAGAACAGCGCACCGATTGTCAGTAATTTACGTGCGCCATAGCGATCGCCGATACTACCATTGAGCGCTTGACCAACGCCATAAGAAAGCAACAAACCAGCGCTAATTAATCCCGTATCGATAGTTGTCAAATGCAGTGTTTGTTGGATACCTAAAATGGCAAATCCAAAATTTTGTCTGCCGCAATAATAAAAAAAATAACAAAACATTAACGCCCACAACATCCGCCACTTTGCACGGACAAATTCTTTTGTTGCCATATATTAACGTCCTTGTAGAAACTCTTTTCTGCTATCTCAAAACCATTTTTAATTCTGATAAAAAATCAGTAATGGGCGGCAACGTTTTATTGGGTATTTTTGCGCCCTCATCCCAACGCCTTAGCAAGAGAATATCCTGAAACAGTGGATGCGCTTCAAATTCCTCAACTTCATGTGGTTGCATAGGACCACCTTGCAATTGCAAACTTTTGAAAGAAGCGCCCGTTAAATTATTAGCGTATTTCTCATTCGTCGCTGTGAGATAACGCTTTGCATTCACATGATGTCTAACCAGTTCAGCCACCTCTTCTTTAAAATGTTCGCGTAAAAATGCTTCGCCCGCTTTTTCATGTTCACTATCAATCGCAAAGTCGGCACAGTCTTCTGAATAGTGATGAAGAAAATGACCGATATCATGCAACAAAGCAGCTGCGACCATTTCCGGGCGAGCTTGATGACGCCTTGCTGCCAATGCAGCCTGTATGGCATGTTCAAGCTGCGTCACGGGTTCCCCAACATAAGAACTACCACCTTGCTCTGTAAATATCTCCACGATCTTTTTAATAATAGGCATAGTTATCATCCTAAATTTGGCAGTTGAAATCATGTTATTTGAAAAGGGGTTGTTTCGTAATTCACCTCTCCCGCTTGCGGGAGAGGTCGACGTTTGTTGCACGGCGGGTGAGGGTCTTGACGGCAGCACATTCTTAATACGAAACGACGCCCTTTGAAAAGTTAACCAAATAACTTATTAAACCGCTTATACAAATCCTCTAACAATCCCACACAGAAACTCGATACAGCTTTTCCTGGTGCAGCACCTGGCTCGGACCCTGGCGCAGCAGATCCTGGCGCACCAAAACCCGCGGGGACCGGTGTTAACGGTGTGAGATTTGCTAATTCCGGCGGCATCACATTTGTCGTAACAGGTGCCACATCGAAACTCTTTACCACACCGTATTCATTACAATTTGTAGAACCATTAGCTTGTTCACAGTGCGATAATTCCACCTTACCGGCACCGTTGGTCACATCAATAGTGCCTTTTTCAATTTTTAATAATAAGCCTTTTGTTGGCGACAAGACCGTTGCGTAACCGGTACCACGCACACCAATGGTTGCCACCGGTGTATTGATCTTGTAAGCATCTGGATTATCTTTAGGAATCGATCCCGTAATGGTACGAAATCCACCTTTCACGAGCGACATAACCGATTTTTCTTGTTGGGGTGGCCCGCCTTTTTTATGTTTGTATTCATCAATTTTAAATTCTGACTCCGGATTTAACGACACAATACCGTCATCCGTAAAAGAGATTTCGCCAGTTGCCCCTTTCGCAGTAATAACACTATCATGTTCATATAAGACCGAGCGACGCTGTAGTACACGCTCTTCTTCATTGCCTAATTTAGCCGATACACGCCCACCTTTAACCCAAATAACTTGCGCAATGGGTGTTCCTGGTTTTCCTGCCGCTGCTACAGCAGGTTTGGCTGCTGCCGCAGGTGCCGCAGGCGCTGTCGCTGTAGATGGCTGAGATGATGCGCTAGGGGATTCTGCTGCATACAAAGATGACAAACTAACTGAAAGAAAAAACCCAACACTCGCCACAGAAAAAACTATTAATGAGTTACGCATCGTCGATACTAATTTCATAGTCACAGTCTTCAATTAAATGGAAATGGATAGATACTTTAAGTATAGTCTATAATTATCATTACGCAACGCTTGTTACAGACTGATTCTTTTCGTGTTTTTCGCTAAAAATGGCTTGAAATCCAGCAATTTTAACAAAAACTATGATTTTCTTTCCTTTCTTAGAATTATTCAAAAAGAAATTTAAAACTTGTTGACGAAACGAGTTTTTAAAAATACTATAGCAAAGTTTGCGCGCAGCATTGTTACTAACATCCAACGCCCCTATATTAGGAGAGGTTACTATGCTCGATATTCGTAGCTACAGCTACATCATCAAAAAAATGCGTCAATTTTTTCAAGATCAAAAAGGGTTTGTTGAAGTTCCCGCGCAATCTCGTTTATCAATTTTAGCCGCTTGTGAAGATCCAGAAACCATCAGCCAATTCGTTTTTAGTGGGGTTAATTATCCTCTGCCACAAACAGGCCAAATGTGGCTTGAAGCAGAAATATTAAAAAACCCCGGCGTTCCTGGGGTTTTTTGTATCACTACCAGTTATCGCAATGAACCTTTCCCGATCCCTGGTCGTCACGATAAAATTTTTCCTATGTTTGAATTCGAATCCCACGGCGGCATGGAAGACATGAAAAAACTCGAAGCTGAATTACTGCAGCATCTTGGCTTTTCCTTACCAAAAACGTGCTTATACACAGACATGTGCAAGAAATATGATGCAACCGAAATCAAAGCAGATCATGAATTGTTGATGCAAAAAGATTTTGGCAATGTACTCAGCCTAGAGCATTTCCCACAACACACACACCCATTCTGGAACATGAAACACAACAAAGATGGCGTCTTTAACAAAGTGGATGTGATTTTACATGGCATGGAAACCATTGGATCTGCTGAACGCTCCACGAATGTTCAAGAAATGCGTGAAAACTTCTATACACTGTCTGATGGCCAATATGCAAAACTCTTGTTTAATGCGTTTGGTGAAGACCGTGTTACGCAAGAATTAAACGCTTATCTTGCACTACCGATGTTTGCACGTTTCGGCGGCGGCATTGGTGTCACACGCTTAACACGCGCTATGGGACTAGCCGGATTGCTTCCTGATGCAGAGCACATTAAACCTGCTGTTGCTGAAATAGCATAAAAAATCAATCCTGCAATATATGTATGTTGCAGGATTTTATTAGGACCTAGAAACAATCATGAATTCTGTTTTTTCAGTACAAAAATCACAGCTTATTGTCGAGCTTTACAATATTGGTGCGGTCAAATTCGGCGAATTTAAATTAAAAAGTGGCATCACCTCACCCATTTACTTAGATCTACGCCAAATTATTTCGTATCCCAGTATTTTGCGCACCGTCAGTGAATGCCTCTGGGAACTGGTTTGTCACAGCCAATTTGATCTGATCTGTGGCATCCCTTATACAGCACTGCCCATCGCAACTAGCATATCATTGCAACACAACATCCCCATGATTATGCGCCGCAAAGAAAAAAAATCTTACGGCACACAACAACAAATCGAGGGGGCATTTAAACACGGACAAACGTGTCTTTTAATCGAAGATGTCATTACAAGCGGCGGCAGCGTCTCTGAAACCGCGGATGATCTAGAAAATAATGGCTTGATTGTCAAAGAAATTGCTGTCCTCATTGACCGCGAACAAGGCGGCAAAAAAAATCTAGAAGCGCGTCACTACACCGTGCATGCGGCACTGACGCTCACTGATATTTTAACCAGTCTACTTAACTCTGGCATATTGCCGAAAGCAGAGCATACGATAGTGCAGCAACTTCTGCATGAGTACCTCACATGAAACAGCGGCGTTTATCTTATACGTCCCGATCGACACACTGCCAAAATCTCATTGCAAAAAAATTATTAGCCTTGATGGATAGCAAGCAATCTAATCTCGCACTGTCTGCCGATGTGACATCAGCCGCTGAGTTATTAGCGTTAGCCAATCAAGTTGGGCCAGAAATTTGTTTGCTAAAAACACATATTGATATTGTCGATGACTTCACACCTGCATTCACTATCGAACTGAAAAAACTTGCCAACCAACATCAGTTTCTTCTGTTTGAAGATCGCAAATTTGCAGACATTGGCAACACGGTCAAACACCAATACCAAGGTGGCGTGTATCGCATTGCTGATTGGGCAGATATCATCAACGCCCACAGCTTGCCCGGCAACGGTATTATTCAAGGTCTTGCCGAAGTCGGCATGCCAAAAAATCGTGCTTTACTACTGCTAGCCGAGATGAGCTCCGCCAATAACTTACTAACTACCGAGTACACGCAAAAAACATTGCAACTGGCTGAAGCTTTTCCGGAATTTGTAATCGGTTTTATTGCACAACATCGATTATCGACAGATCCACAATGGATTTATATGACACCCGGCATTCAACTCGCGGCAGGTGGCGATACACTGGGTCAACAATACACGACACCTAAACAAGCCATTTCAGAAAATGGTAGCGATATTATTATTGTGGGTCGCGGTATTGTGAATGCAACCGATCCGTTGGCAGCAGCAAAAAAATATCGAACAGCGGGGTGGGAGGCTTACGAAGAAACTTTATGTGGGGTGAATTAGGTTTATCACTGTAAACCCGATCTAACAATTACTGTTAGTACAAATATCTCTATATGATTATTACGTGCTGTTATTTAATCTATCACCTCTCCACCCCGTCGTCCTGAAAAACCTTACGCACACAATTTTTTAACGAAGCTAATATGCTATCACGTAAGGTTTATTCAGGATCCATGAGCGGAGAGCATAACGTTCAAAATACGCTACTATTAATACTGCACTGTTAGAAGGCAAAATAAGGCGTTAAATCATACCTACCACCTCTCCACCCCGTCGTCCTGAAAAACCTTACGCACACAATTTTTTAACGAAGCTAATATGCTATCACGTAAGGTTTATTCAGGATCCATGAGCGGAGAGTATAACGTTCAAAATAATCTACTACTAATACTGCACTGTTAGAAGGCAAAATAAGGTGTTAAATCATGCCTACCACCTCTCCACCTCGTCGTCCTGAAAAACCTTACGCACGCAATTTTTTAACGAAGCTAATATGCTATCACGTAAGGTTTATTCAGGATCCATGAGCGGAGAGTATAACGTTCAAAATAATCTACTACTAATACTGCACTGTTAGAAGGCAAAATAAGGCGCTTTGTACATGGAGGGATTTATACGAAGATATTATATAATTGCACTGCTCCATTAAACATTCCAACAATATTGTATCAACCCGTGAGGCAAATTTTGTGGTCGATTCTCCGCTCATGGATCCTGAATAAACCTTACGTGATAGCATATTAGCTTCGTTAAAAAATTGCGTGCGTAAGGTTTTTCAGGACGACGAAGTAGGGGGTCATTTGCCCAGGTTTCGTTTAAGACTAGCTAATTGCTATAGATTAAATATAGGTGGTAAGTATGATTTAACGCCTTATTTTGCCTTCTAACAGTGCAGTATTAATAGTAGCGTATTTTGAACGTTATACTCTCCGCTCATGGATCCTGAATAAACCTTACGTGATAGCATATTAGCTTCGTTAAAAAATTGTGTGCGTAAGGTTTTTCAGGACGACGGGGTGGAGAGGTGGTAGGTATGATTTAACGCCTTATTTTGCCTTCTAACAGTGCAGTATTAATAGTAGCGTATTTTGAACGTTATGCTCTCCGCTCATGGATCCTGAATAAACCTTACGTGATAGCATATTAGCTTCGTTAAAAAATTGTGTGCGTAAGGTTTTTCAGGACGATGAAGCGGGGAGGGGCGTTGCGTAGTTTTGGTTTTAGTTTGCGGTACTCGTCTTATCAATTGTAGACTTTTACAGATTAAGCGGCTCTTCGCGCCGTAATTCACTCTACACAACTAAACCCGCACTTTTCCCCAAATCCACTTGCGCTTTTACTTCCAACTCCAACGCCATATAAAACGTTCGCATATTCACGCCATACTTAACTTCTTTTTGGCATTGCAAATAGGCTTTGACAAATTCTTCTGGGTCAGAAATTTTGGCATGCGTTGCAATCGCCACTAATTTTTTTTCTGAATAGGCATCCATATACATAAAATGCAACCGATTCCGCAAAGCGGGGGATAACGATTTACAACCCGCTTCATAGCTCGCATTTTTAGAGCCAAATACCTTAAAATTTAATTCGGGTGCGTTTTTGTCAATGATGTTACTTTGGCTCGTTAAAAAATTATTTAAACACAACTCGACTTTCCCATCTTCATCTAAATCCAATTCATCCACAATCACCGCGGCACCCTCATGATACGCTTTTTGCAAGATCTCCAGCACGTTATCATCACCCGCGCTCACTTCATAATAACGTTTATTGCTGTTAACTGCCCGCTTACTAAATCCATTCTTTTCTAATATCGCTTTAATAAGCGTCGATTTACCGATACCAGGGTCACCTTCAATTAATAAACCTTGCTTAAAAGGGTGAGCCTGATCTGCCATCATAGCTTGGTTGCTAATAGCCAGGACTTGCTCTATGCCATCAATGATATAAGCCTTTTCTTTAGGCACAACCAAGGTTTTATCACTCGCCACAATTTCAATTACATCAGCATTATTGTCTTTAGACTCTACTTCCTCAACCTCTAATACTTCTTTTAGCTCGCGCACAAATTTGTGGCGAGCATCCGAATCATAAATAGTACCCGCAAATTCTGTCACGCAGGCTTTTAACAAACCATCCGACTCGGCAGACAGCAGCATAAAACGCTTGGCCAAATTTTCAAGATCGCGGGTCGAATACACAAATAGCGGGTTTTGTTCAAGGATAAGATTATAAGCAGAAAGCAATTGGGGACTGTATGACTCCAAGCCTTTTGTTGATAACACCTTCTGTAATATGTCTTTTTCTAAAAATTCATCCTCTGGCATCTTAAAAATCA
>JABDGK010000057.1 GCA_013286085.1 Gammaproteobacteria bacterium
TGCGAGCGGGTGATAATGCCAAACAGAATGGCCTTCACAACACCGAATTTTTTGCTGCTAATTTAGCAAACATGCCGGAAGCACGCCCCGCCTGGATGAAAAAGAAATACGATAAAATTTTACTGGATCCTGCCCGCACGGGCGCCAAAGAAATTATTGATATTTTCCCGAGTTTTTCTGCTAAACGCATTGTTTATGTGTCTTGCAATCCAGCAACTCTTGCACGTGATGCGGGTGAGCTCGTGAACAAACAAGGTTGGAAATTAAAATCAGTTGGTGTCATTAATATGTTTCCACATACGAGTCATGTGGAAGCGATTGCGTTGTTTGAGAAATAATTTACTCATGCGAACGCTTAGCGGGTGCAACTGTAGGAGGTTTAGGGGGCTCAATCTCTTCTTTTTTTCTTTTTTTATCATCTGGCGGAGCAGCTGCTGCGGCTCTAGGGGCAGCTAAAATTCCTAAATTCTCTAACTGAGAAGAGCTTTGTTGTACCTGTTTTTGATTGGCATTAAATTTCAATGCCACAAAATCGGTTAAAAAATCATGCCAACTTTTTTCGCGAAGCGCTTGGAATTGTTGATCATTCGCAAATAAAGCAAAAAACACATGATAATTTGGTGGCAACGAGCGAAAATGATTACTTGCATGCAACATTGAAGCGTTATAACCAGGCACCAATTTCACACAAAACTCAGCCGGTTCAAGCACTTCATGCATACTGTGGAAACCACCACTCACGATAAAAGCGACTGCCGCACCAAGATAATTCTGCTTCATTAACGTAGTGGGCACGTTACCCACAATTTCCATTAATGATAATAGTACTGATATCATGCCAGAAGGCCCAGCCACATAAACACCGTCATTTATTAACAAGTTTTTTACATAACGGGATTCAAAATCAGGCTGTTGGCATAACACATCGGGAGCCCATGATAACCACGCATCATCCGCAAGCTTTGGTAAATTCTCAGTATACTGATGTAGCAACATCAAGCCTAACTGATTAGACGGTTTACTCAGATCAAGCGCGCCTTTTCTTCCTTTATCATTATATATAATAGAAACATAAAAATGCTCATCTGATAAGTATGCTACTTCAGCAGGCTTCCTTTCCAGCACTCCTTTGTAACGAGAATAGTCTTTATTATGAATTCCATACACCTTTAAACGTTTATCTATATGATCAGCAAAAAACCCAACCGGTCGCGCATCCCAGTACTGAAAATTAAACTGACAATTTTTATCTCTTGCTAAATTCTTACAGACCATCCAAAAAGAATAATGAATATGCATAATAGTAGCTAAATCACTTTTTTTATTAGTCTCTAATATTTCTAACAATTCTTCTAACGTTTGGGATTTCTTGGCAACACCAAATCTTTCGGCTGTATTATTTTTATTTGAACAATTTACTATAACCTCATTAAATAATTCCTCTTTATTAAATGCAACAAATTCAATAATTTTATCTGAAACACGGCCTACACTTGCCATCATGGCATCCGTTGGGTTAAATAGTAAGTTAATAGCAAAAATAGATTCAAATTGACGTTGAAATTCATTCTCATATTGCACTTGCAGACTCGGTTTCAAAGTAGAAGACATCGCGATCATTTCAGCAAGAATATTTAATAGCTTTTTTCGTGTCTCATCAATCTTTGAGACATGATTGTTTTTAATCGATAGTAAAGTTGCAGCATATCGACTAATATCTGCTTCATGGTTTTCAAATGCAATTTTGATTTTTTCAATCAATGTAGCAAGTTCATTTGCTAAATCTGCTTGTGCAGCACTTAATTGGTTTTTAAATAAATCCAACCGCAAAATAATATAACTATATGCAGCCGGTCGTGATGCAAATTTAGCTTGTTGATAGGATTGCATTTTCATACCTTATGTATTATTTTGTCTTACCTAAATTATAGCCCATTTCTCAGCAGCTAGAGCTAACTCTTTGATTACATTTTACTAATAATTTATCTGCTGAATAAATATAGCATTTTCACACGTAGAACCTATAATTATCAATATAACTAGATAGGTTGGGATATAAACAAATGAGGCGCATTTATGTTGCATGATCGAGATAGCTCTTCCTCTTCCGCCAGCCCATCCTCTTCACCCAAAGAGAAAAATAGATTAAACATCATTGTCACTCATAATAATGATGCGCAAGCGGCAAATAAAATAAAACGTGATCAACATAGCATGACCTTCAATTTGAAAGAACTTGTCGGAAAATATCCTGACAGGTTTAGTGAATTCAACATATTGTTTCAGACACAGGGCGAATCAGAAAAAAAATTCTATGCGGATGGCTTTAGAAGCTCCGGGGAATCCGACCCAAAAATCCCATTACATATTTTATTACATTGTATCCAGTGCGCACTAGAAGAATGCGAAAAAGAAAACATCCATATACGTGAAATAGTGCTGATTATAGACGCAAATACCGGCAGAACCGGACAAAATGTTTGTCCAATAGAATATTTCAAAAAAATGCTAACCGAATATTTCCCCAAACTTCAAATTGTAAAAACAAAAGCAGAGGCAGCTGAATGTAGTGATCAACACATCATGCCAGTTAAATTATCGTTAATTGGAGCTGGGACAGGCATTGAAAACTTTGACCTAACAGACCAGGAACAAGTTGTATTGCAAAAGTTAAAACCCGCTGCAGCACGAGCTTTATATAACTCCGAAGAGCTTAAAGATTATATACTAACGCTTGCTGCTTTATCGCAACCAAATAACCAAAGCCCCCATCCAGCAGCGAATACATCACCATTACTTTCTCCGGTATTAAGTGCAGGCGCACTTGCAAAATCACCCTCTGGCGCATCCACAGCAGAGAATCCAGTATACCCCGACTTTCCCGAGACACTGTTACCACGACCATCAGCACCAGAACAAGACACAATCGATCTAGACGCAATAGAATTATCAGAGCAAGAGGATCCCCTGTATGGCAGAAATATGGCACAGTCACCGTTTCCTCAAGATGGGCATCATCGTTTTTTCTCCCAAGCTGGCGCTGATACATCTACACAAAACCCAGCTATAACGACAGCAGCAGACAAATCAAAACTAACTCGATAATTCACGCTGGTTGATTTAGCAAAAAATCATCTAGACTTAAGCAAAGTAAAACAGGGTATTTGGATATAATCACTTGATTAAAAAGTAATTTTTATCACCTTCAAGCAAATATACTAGCGCCGACTATACTTCCAATATAGGTATTACTGACTAGCGGGGGTAGTATGAGTGGTAATCGTCTTTTTGCAGGGAACACCAAACCGATTCCCGTTAAAGTTGTAGAACGATTAGAAGCAGCGTTGACAAAGTTAAATCATCAAAAAAATTATCGTTATTCTCAAGCTTATCTCGATAAAACACTAGGCTTAAAAGTTGGGCGTGGCGGTATTTTGCGCGTAAAAAATCCTTTAACAAATCAATTTGAACTTTATGAATTTATTAAGACGGACATAGAAATCAACTACGATATATATGGAAATTCGACTGCGACTGCAACAAAGAAAAAAAGTGGTAAAGCGCAGACAGTTGGCGCGCCAGGTTCTTTTGGAAAAATAAAAGTTTTACGACCATTAGGCAGTGCTATTAAGAATGCAGCATCCGATGTGTATGTTGTAAAAGTGAATGAGAAAATTAGTCATCCTACCGCTAATGATCCAATACCCGCGCTAAAAGAAAAAACACGCCATGAAGCAGAGGGCTTAGAAAGAGCAGGCGCAGGTTTTGGTGGCGTCATTACAAAGTTAGGCGTGGACGGTCGAGAAGAAGAAAATGATATTTGTATCATTATGAAACGGGCACCAGGTCAAGAATTATTTGATGTACTAAGGAAAGATGCGCATAAGTTATCTGTTGATGATTACTTTCAGTTAGCTTTAAAGATATTATTAGCACTAAGAGCGTTACATCAAAAAAACATGCTTCATCGAGATTTAAAACCAGAGAACATGCTGTATGATATTCAGAGCAAAGAGCTCACCATTATTGACTATGATATGTGGCAAGAAATCGGCGAGCCATTTGACAAGTGTCAAGGCACGCCAGGTTTTATAGCAACGGAGATTTATTCCAATAGTCCATATACTGCAAAAAGTGACGTATTTGCTCTGGGTCGTATCATTCAAGATCTCTTTGGTATTCCAGGCAGATGCCGTATGTCTGGACAAACTTTTGGGAGGTTTTCTGTTGCACCTGCTATGAAACTGCTTCATACACAACTCGAACGGTTTAAACACCTTACAACCAACATGCTTTTTGATCAACCTAGTCAGCGTATTTCATTGGATGATGCTATTCGTGAGTGCTATCGCATTTATCAAAGTTATTCACCCCAACACGCAGCGGATTTTAAAAAAACGACAGCCTCACTGCAAGTTGTGATTGATGGGCCAGCTGCTGTCAGTGCTGTTTCAGTTTCAGCATCATCTGCTGATGTTGATGCAGCAAACAGAGATATACCTGTTGCCGCGAGCGCTATGGCTGACCCTATCAATACAGATAACCAATTCGTTCTGAGTGCTTTATCACTTTGGCAACGTAAATTAAGAGAACAAATAGGTAAAAAAAGTTTTTCTGAAAATTATGCTTACGTCAGTCAAGTTGGCGGATCATTAAGTAATCTTATAATCCAAGTGGATGCTTATCTGGCTAACGTCAATGCAGTTGCGAATGAAGACCAAGCCAAAGCATGTAAAAGAATTTGTTTGTCGTATTTGTCTAAAGCGATTGAGAGATGCAAGATAGAACTATCTGATCAACCGCCAAATAGTATGGCATTAGATACATTGTTAACAGTGGCAAATAAATTATTAGATAAGGTAAATTCACTACCACGCTTTGGGAGTATTTTATCTCGATCTGACTCACCTAAACCATCGAAAACAATGCAATTACTCACCGCATTTTCTACTGAATTAGTGTTACTCAAATCTAACACGAAGAAAGCAGTCATGAATCTGCCTTTTTTAGGGCTTGCATTTGATTGCGAAATGAGAATTAAACAACAATTTCATGGTCCAATTATTAGTATTGACGGGGATTTGAATGCTGTCATGCAACAGCTGACGCCACTTGATTTTGGGCCGGATTTCAATAAGAAGAATGCGAATGACTACAAAGATAAAATACTCGCTTGTGCGCTGCGACTCGTGACCTTATATCGCTGTGGCCAAATCGATTTAGCTCAGTTAGTTGGAGGGTTAAGCAGTTGTTATCATAATACTAGATTAATACCCCATACCGGTCCATTAAGCAGCATCTTTAAAAAAGATAGGGATCTATCTCCCACAGCAACATTGTTGCAAGAGTTACATAATTATTTTTATCTATTGTCTGTTAGTCAATCGCCTGTTACAAACCCAGCGCAATTAGTAGAAAAACTCATTTCATTGTGTGATAAAGATCATGCTAAATTGAACCACTACAAGCGTATGCTTAGATACTTAACAGCATATCAAGACCAACCGCCAGCGTCACCTGACGCATCTGTTTCATCAGTAGACGTGCACTTAGCGGTCACCAAAATACAATTGGACGAAATACAACACATGCCTAGGAAAAAATTGCAATCAGGCATGAAAGGACATTTGCAAGTGATAGAAAATTTCGTCATAAACGCAGTCAACCACTTTGTGGATACTAAGCTCGACCCCTCTTTACAAGTGGCAGTGGCAGCATCACCAGCAAGTAAACTGTGAATATTAAAATGGGCACAGACTAACCCTAAGACTTTTTATCTAGCTCGCGCAAAAAGGCGAGCTTTTCTTTCAACTTAATTTCTAAACCACGTTCCACTTCTTGATATTTACCCCATTTTTCACCGGAAGCTCACCGCAAAATGAGTGGTTAAAGTTCGCATTTTTAGGGGCAATGGGTATATACTAAACAAAGTAAAACAAGAAGCATGCAGCGCGCAGGTGCAACACATGGTATCCATTAAACAAAAATTTTCCTATCTAGAACAAGGCGATATAGATCTTGCCGCATGGTATTTTTATATCAAAAATACTTACCATCTCGACAATATCAACCTAATAGAAAAAGCCGCCATACTTGCCAATGAAACCAGCAAAGGTTTGACTACTTTTTACGGGCAGCCTTGTATTGAACAAGGCTTGGAAATGGCAGAAATCATTACCAGCTTAAAGCTAGATCAAGAAGCCATTGCGGCTGCCATCATGGTCAGCACCATACGCAACACCAAACTGACTATTGAAACTGTTGCTGAAAAACTCGGCGAAGGTGTTGCAAAACTCATTCGTGGCGTCCAACAAATGGATGCCATTCATAATCTACAAAAAAACGCTGAAAAAGCGCGTGATCAAACGCAAATCGACCGCTTTCGTAAACTGCTACTCGCGATGGTGTCAGATATTCGCGTGGTCTTAATTAAACTAGCCGAACGCACGTGTATCATGCGCGGCATCAAAAATATTAATCCAATAGAACGTAAACATATTGCCGAAGAAACAATGGATATTTACGCTCCTTTAGCAAATCGCTTAGGGATAGGGCAATTAAAATGGGAACTAGAAGATGTTGCTTTCCATTATATAGATCCCATCACTTATAAAAACATCGCAAAATTTCTTGCTGAACGCCGTGCTGATCGCGAAAATCATATTCAAAACATCGTCGCTCGTTTAAAAGAAAAATTAACAGAAGCACATATCAAAGCCAATATTGCCGGTCGCGCGAAACACATTTATAGCATCTATTTAAAAGCAAAACGCAAACAGGCGGATTACGGCAATATTTATGACTACAGCGCCGTTCGGTTACTCGTCCCGACGTTACAAGATTGCTACACAGCATTAAGCATTGTACATAGCCTTTGGGATCATATTCCGAAAGAATTTGATGATTACATTACAACACCGAAACCCAACGGCTATCGCTCCATTCATACAGCCGTAATTGGTCCAGATGGCAAAAATTTTGAAATCCAAATTCGCACCCATGACATGCACGAAGAATCCGAACGCGGCGTTGCTGCACACTGGGCTTACAAAGAAGGGAAATCTTCTCCTGCTGATTATCAATCTAAGATTGTTTTTTTACACCAATTATTAGATTGGCATCGTGATGTTGCCAACCCTGATGAAAAAATTAATCCCGAATTTAATGAAATTTTTACCGACCGTATTTATGTGTTTACACCCACCGGTGATATCTTAGATTTACCGGCTGGTTCCACACCACTCGATTGCGCTTATCAAATTCACAGTGAAATTGGCAACAAATGCCGCGGAGCAAAAATCAATGGCCATATTGTGCCGCTGACTTACAAACTGCGCTCCGGTGATCAAATCGAAATTATGACGAATCCCAATGGCATACCCAGCCGTGATTGGTTGAATAGTGATTTTGGTTATCTCACAACAGCACGCGCAAAAGCGAAAGTAGCACATTGGTTTAGACAGCAAGATTTAAATCAACATATTGAAAATGGTCGAAAGATTTTAGAACGTGAGTTTACTCGCAGTCATACACATCCTAATATTCAAAAACTAACACATCATTTTCACTTTAAAGATGAAGAAGGTTTTTTAGCCGCACTTGGCCGTGGCAACATTCGCCCCACACAATTACTGCATGCAGTTGACACGCAACATGAAACCAGCAAACAACCCTCCAGCCCATTTCTCACTAAAAAACAAGAAGCCAAAAGTGCGGGGATGAATATCGCTGGGATTAGTGATTTGTTAACGCGCATTGCCCGTTGTTGCAAACCTATTCCAGGCGATAAAATTATTGGTTTCATTACGCAGGGACGTGGCGTCACGATTCACAAAAAAACGTGCAGTAATATGCGACACATCGGCCCAAATGATCACAACCGTCTCATTGATGTCACTTGGGATAGTGAACATAAAGGCGCCTATTACGTGGATCTACAAATCCGCGCCCATGCGCGTGAGAACTTATTGAAAGAAGTGACCACGATTTTAGCGAATGCCAAAATCAATCTTGTTAATTTTAATTCGGCCGTCAATAGAAATAATCTGTTGATTATGACACTGACCATTCAAATTCATGAACTAACCCAACTTAATGACTTGATTAATCAAGTAAACCATTTAAAAGGCGTTATAGAAGCCAAAAGGCTGGCGTT
Organism: Gammaproteobacteria bacterium; assembly: GCA_013286085.1. Taxonomy (GTDB): domain Bacteria; phylum Pseudomonadota; class Gammaproteobacteria; order DSM-16500; family DSM-16500; genus UBA5158. The sequence continues at coordinate 8,156 of JABDGK010000057.1, forward strand.
ATAAAATCGTAGGGTGGACAAAGCACAGCGTGTCCACCAACAGCACCGAACGCAAAATTCCCTACAGATCCGTGAATTTTCTTGCTAACATACCTGATGGCATTTTGGCGTCGAAAATTATGTCTAGAATTAACTCAAATAACAATCTTGTCATTGACCTCGAACTTGGCAACAAGTTAGCTGGCAATAAGCCTGAACTTGCCAAGGATTTATTACGCATACTGATTAAAAATTTATCACCTGATGTGCAAGAAATTAAACAAACATTTCTAGATGGTGATACCAAGCGACTAAAAAGTCTTGTGCATAAATTACATGGAGCAACCAGTTATTGTGGTGTTCCACGTTTAACAACATCACTGTCTCGATTAGCAACAATACTGAAGAAACATGAGACCAACCAACTGGACTCTTTAATCGCCGACGTGGAATTTGAAACCGCACAAGTTTTAGAAAAAATAGCAGAAATAGGAATGTAACCCATGATTGAAACCGTACCAGCAAAAAAAAGCTTATTGGAAAAATATGCTGACATCATGCCCACGGGTGCTGGGGCTCTTTTTTTCATTCAAATGTTTTCAACGTTAAGTTTTAGCGTTCTCTACTCGACTCTGGTTTTATACACAACCACAGCCCTACACATGAGCGATACCGTTGCCACAGGTATTACCGCCACTTTTATTGCTTTCAACTATACGCTGCACTTACTCGGTGGATTTGCCGGTGGTCGTTTCTTTAGTTATCGCAGCTTATTTTCTATTGGGATGCTTTGCACACTCATAGGATGCCTGCTGATTTCAGTGCCGACCACTTACTCACTCTATTGGGGACTAGCCATCTTTCTCACCGGCGCAGGCTTGAATGTTACCTGCATCAATTGCATGTTAACGCAATTATTCCAACCCAGCGATAACCGTCGTGAAGCTGCTTTTTTATGGAATTATAGCGGCATGAATATTGGTTTTTTCGTTGGCTTTACTGTGAGCGGCTATTTTCAATTGCAACATGGATATCATCAGCTTTTTTTATTGAGTAGCTTAGGCAATCTCACCGCTCTACTCATTACATTTGCCAAATGGAAAAAATTAGGCGATCTGAATACATCGTACATTGATCTTAGCCGCACCCAACAACGCACAGCGAACTTTAAAGGTATCACCTTAATTTTGACGCTGATTCTTGCACTACGTTGGTTACTTGAATATGCCCACTTTAGCAATACACTCATCATGATTGTTGGTATTACCATGATGTGCGTTATTAGCGTCTTAGCTATGCAACAACGCACCCCAGAAGCACGTAATAAAATCTTTGCGTTTGTTATTTTGGCATTAACTGCCTCTATTTTCTGGACACTCTATCAACTGGCTCCCATGGGATTAACACTTTTTATTGAGCGCAATGTGGATCGCCACTATCTTGGTATGCTTATCCCACCACAATGGGTTCAAAACATTAATACGATTGTTATCATCTTAGGCGGCCCGATTTTAAGTGTCACATTTTCACGGTTACGCGAAAAAGGTATACATATCTCTATTCCCTTGCAGTTCGCCGTTGCGCTGGTATTAATTGGCATTGCGTTTGCCATTTTACCACTGGGTATTTACTTTGCTGATGCCAATGGCTACTCCAATTTCAACTGGATTCTGATGAGCTTTATTCTCCAAAGTGCTGGTGAATTATTTATATCACCTATTGGCTACGCCATGATTGGCCAATTAGCACCCGTCAAAATGCAAGGGCTCATGATGGGAACGTGGTTGATGATCACGGGTGTTGCGGCAACTATGTCAGGTTATTTTTCAAATATGGCATTAAATACCAATAACATCACCGACCCACTCGTCACCAACGCAGGCTTTAGCCACATGTTTACCATGTTAGGCTGGAGCTCAATT
>JABDGK010000058.1 GCA_013286085.1 Gammaproteobacteria bacterium
AACAATAATAGCCAAGCGACCTTCGTATCGATTGTAACAAATATCCCAAACCCATTCTGATAAGCACTGATCAAATCAACTAACCAAATTAGGCTAACTCTACTGTGTCATAATTGCTACAATTCAAACCTATTGTTAATAGAGTCGCATGATCGAACTGCTAAGTTATATCAAAACCAAATCGGAGACTGTTTTGGAATCATCAGGTATTGAACAAACAACCCGCAATAGAAATCGCATTGAAATCCAAAAAATATGCCCTTCTATTCCTAAAAACGAATTAAATATTCACAATAAAAATTCTATTCTTGGCATCAGCATTAATAGCCCCGCCACCACAGGAAATAAAATTTTATCTATATTTAACCTCCTCAATAAACGCGGCTTAACAGAAATTAATCTTCTTATGGGTGATAGTCTTTATCGATATACGGCAATGATAAAACACGGATGTAACGAACACGAGGGCAGAAGGATGGGTGCCGAACAAAATAAACATCTAATGCAATATTACACCTCATATGTCAATAATAATGACACACCCTATCGATTGAATTTTCTTTTAGCTTCAGACTTTGAAAAAAACGAAAAATTTCACACGCTTCGGAAAGAATTATGGGATTTATTTGAAACTAACACTACCTTTAGATTGTCTGTGTTAAATTTTTCAAACTATTATTTTAACCGTGCGCTTGACACACCAGTCGAGTCCATCGGTGAAGATGTTAATAAACATGAGTATGCCAGCAAATATCTTATCGAGGAACTTGCCATATTCGCGCTTCTAAACCAGCAAGGAATCAACACATTAATTTACCCGGGAGTCATTCAAACTATTTACGACGTTATTACGATGGATCATCCTCTTTTATCTAACTTATTTAAAGATTATGTTTTTGTTTCATTACGAATTACTAGATCGTAATTCTCTTTTTCACTTGCCCGATAATAGCTGCCCAAAATCAATTATTTTTGCAAAATAACCACTCTCAACCACCGCACTATTCACACCATTCACGTGAATCAGTGCAGGACGATAAGAAAAGTTTTTTGGTATATTCAATTTACTAATTTTTTGTTTAACTTCATCTATAACTGATGCCGTTACTTCTGATCTGGAAAACTTAATTTCACACACATATAAGCAATTAAATTTTGTCTGAATCAATAAGTCAATTTGACATCCAGGATGTGTCTTTGTCTTTTTCTGAAAGTATGGATTAGAGAAGATAATTTCTTCTGAAGGCACACCTAATAATTCTATGATGCAAGAATCATTATTTAATACAAGATTTTCAAATTGCAGTGAAATGATGCCTTCCCATGCGGGCAGCGTTGTAACTGATGTTTTTTTGAAAACGCCTTTTTCTATTTTAGTTTTATTTGGTTGTATATATTTCAAATAGAATCGCACGTAATTATCTTTAAGACGGTAACGACTTAATTTTGAGGTTTTGCCATCTTTCAAATGCCAAGTGAAATCTCGTGATATAAAACCAGCCGTACCCAAATCCGCCAGATACTCACTAAAATCCCCTGTTTTATTTCGCTCGCAACTTATCAAGATTTCTTCTTGGCTTGCAGGCCCAATGATCAATCTATCAATGATTTTTTTATATAACTCGCTCCGCTCACCAAAAACATCAGAAAATATCCGCTCGAACTCATTCAATAATGGCGCATTTGGTGAAAAACACAGAGTTCTTATATTATCTTCTGCACTCTTATTTGGATTAACTAATTCGAGGTATCTTGGCACTCCACCTGTAATCGACAATACTTTTAGTTTTTCGTACGCAGAAATTCTTTCACGATGCTTTCCCCAAAATTCATCGCAATTAGCAACCGATAACTCTGGCAACCTGATGTACAAAGATGGACGGCCCAAAAATAATGTACTACTAATGATATTCTTTTCTATCCAAGACGATACCGATCCACACAACACCAACATAAGTTTCGGATTCTTTTTGAATTGAGTATCCCAAGCGTTTTTCAATTTGCCTAAAAAAGTCGAATCTAATGACCCCATCCATGAAATTTCGTCTAGCAAGATAACCACTTTCCCTTTTTCTGTATTTTTAGCCAAGAAAGTAAATAAATCACCCCAATCATTCATACTAAATTTCGGGTGATCCAACTGTTCACTTAACTGGCGCGCAAATTCATCTCTCTGCATTTGCGCGGTTGTTTCTTTGGTAGGGGCAATACCTGCTATAGAATAAAATTTCTGATTTTTAGCAAACTCCTCGATCAATCTACTTTTTCCTATCCGTCGTCGACCCTGAACAACAACCAAACTTGCAAAGTTTTTCTGCTGCAAATCACTAAGTTCTTGTATTTCAGCTTCTCGACCAACGAAAGGTGTGCTCACATATAACTCCAATTACTGTGTTTGTACGCCCATTCTATCAGGATTTTGGCCGCACCAAAACGTATTTTTTCAATTTGGTGCGGCCAAAATGCAGCCATTACCGCCGCACCAAATCAATAAAATTTATTTTGGTGCGCCCAAAATGAGGCTTACCTCGCCGCACCAAAATATTCCGCATCAGCAGGTAGCTAGATGGGCCACTGTCGCACTTCTATCTAGAATTTGCCCATCCATCCCGGCCGAAACCCAGGCGTGGGTTCCATGTGCAGCGGTAGTAATAATGATTATGTAGTATCATACAGGGATATTGTTAACTTAACCTTTATGGTGCACGCTCATGCCTGAATTAACCTCACTGCTTTTTTTGCAACTAGCGGCTATTTTAGCTTTTTGTCGCGCTCTATCGTATGTGGGAACGCGATATTTGGGTCAAGCCGATGCAGTGTGTGAAATGATAGCGGGTATTGTTTTGGGCCCCTCCTTATTAGGGCTGATTGCGCCCTCTTTTCAGCACTGGCTTTTTCCTTCCACTCATATCGCGCTAGGAGATGGGACCACTCTTATCAATCCATCAATGAGCATACTGTACTCAATAAGCCAATTAGGCTTGCTCATTTACATGTTTTTAGTCGGCTTAGAGTTCGACCCGGCTCTATTAAAAAACAGAGGTAAAGGAATTACGTTAGTAGCCGGTGGCGGAATTCTTGTACCATTTATTTTAGGCTTCTTATTTGCATGGAAGGGACACACAGAAGGCGTCTGTCATTTCCTTTTTGTATCAACAGCGGGCGATATAACAGGTGCCTTTTTTATTGGAATTGCTATTTCCATGACAGCATTTCCCATGCTAGCCCGATTGCTTTATGACCGCGGCCTGGCTAACACAAATTTTGGCGCGCTAAGTTTAGCATCCGGTTCTATTGGCGATGTAATAGGTTGGTGTCTGTTAGCTGTGATGCTCGCCTTCTTAAAAATGAATTTGAATATCGCACTCATTGCCATCATCGGCGGCGTTCTTTATTCAGGTTTCATGCTGACAATAGGCCGCAGATTAATTACCATTTTCTTTACGAAAGTTGCGCCCACACAAAATATCAATACGACATTGACGCAAGTCCTCGTCATACTAATGATTTGCGCCTGGACAACCGATAAGCTTGGTCTGCATGCTATTTTTGGCGTGTTTATTGCCGGTATTGCAATGCCAAAAATGCAACTGACAGACATGCTACGCGATAAGATAGAAGGCGTAACCATCGCCTTCTTGTTGCCTATATTTTTTGTTTATTCTGGGCTTAACACCCAAATAGGCTTAATTAACACACCGCTACTGTGGCTGGTGGCTCTCATTATTATTTTTATTGCAGTCGCAGGAAAACTCGTAGCGTGCACACTAGCAGCGAGATTAGCCGGTGAAGGATGGCGAGATTCCATGACTGTTGGTGCCTTGATGAATTGTCGCGGCTTGATGGAGTTAATCGTTCTCAATGTCGGATTAGAATATCATATTATTACTCCATCCTTATTCAGTATCATGGTATTCATGACGCTCGTTACAACGTTTATGACTACGCCACTTTTTAATGCGATTTATTTAAAAAAAATGTAAATATATATTTTGGAACTTACCATGGCAGAACACGTCTCTTAAAAAAATCCACCCGTTATTGCAAACTTACCACAAGCATACAGACTAAGCTGATGCAGGCACATATCTTAGTAAATGATTTATTTATCATAGTGCAAATTTTCTTTATCAATAAAATACGACGGGGCAATTCTGACCCGCTGCTTAAGAACTATTTTTATGAAATCGGCGTTAATGGAGACAAAAGTGCTTGTTTGATAGTTGGCACGAAACGGGATTCACCAAAGCGGTTAACCAATGCGCGATGAAATTTTTCACGTTTATTGTCAGCGTCATTGACATAGTCAGTTAAAATTCGCAGGCGCTCTGCAGGATCTTCTTCTGCTTTAGCAAGATTATAGGCGGTGTTGCTCACATCACTAGGCTGAGAAGATAAAAAACAACAACTACCACTACAACTAGCATCCCACAAGTCTTCGATTTGTGGCTGCGTAATCACAGTCACATTGACTGATACGCTATCACTACTCAAGCGCATCCCTTCATTAGAAGAGCTAGACGCTGCCATGCTTGGCTCTGCGTTAAAGTGTTTTGCTAGATTTTTTCTAGGATGCTGCACAACAAATGGATATAAGTCGGTATTGTCATGCGTTGCATGCGCATACAAATAAGGGCCAGATACAATATGTTTTAGAGGCTCCGGTGGAATACTTTTTTCTATCATCCCGCCATACTCCCGGTTAACGACGGTAACACCTTCTTTATCGTACCATAGCGCTCTTTCTCCGTGGTATTTCACCCTATCAACATACATCCCCCCCACAGTTTTACCTTGGAAAAAATGATAAACACCAAGTCTTTCTTCGTGAGTTCTCAACCAATCGGATAGCTGAGGAAAATAAATATTAGTTGATACAAAACCTGATTTACTCGCCGCTTCATTTCCTGACGATTTGCTTTCAAGCGCTTTTTGCCAGGGCACAGAAACAGCAAAAATGCTGAAAAGAAAATAAATATATAAATAACCCCGCGCCCTTATGATAAAATTAATCAATATCCCTTAAATCGGCCTATTATATGAAAACAAAATTACCCATAGCTTTGATGATGATTACTCTGCTAACAGGCTGCGAAACATCCTATGGCCCAACTGGTGAATACGGTGGTTTTCCGCACGGGGGATATACAGACTCGAACGTGAATGCGAATACTGCGATAGTGAGCTTTGTCGGTAATTATTTCACACCGCAAAACGATATAGACAATTATCTATTATATCGCTCTGCAAAAGTCACCTTGGAAAATGGGTACAATTATTTTGTTATCACCTCTACTTCTTCATCATGCAAAAATATTGAGGTAGCGACAGCAACAACAGATCACGTCACAACTAATCCACCGCAATTACATCGCACATATTACAGTCATACAAAGTATGCTGGATATTCTGTGAGTAACACACGCACCCCTCGATTTTATCAATTTTCTGCGCCCTGTCACCAAGCTCAGACACACAGCGCAACTTCCGTAATCAAAATGTTTGAAGGACCAGTACCTGCCGGATTACCACGGGCATTCAATGCCCAGGATGTGATTGCTCATGTGGGACCTTCACTATTTTAATTACGTTGCAGAAAATCTGCCAATGCTATTATTTTTTAGCCTCAAAATGAAACCCGATTTTTACCTGTATTTTTAGACTGGTAAAGTTTTTTATCTGCAGCTTGAATCAATTCAGATGTGGTGTCATATTCCGGATAACCTGCAATACCTGCACTAAAAGTAGTTTGGAAACTAGCCGTACTCAACGAAAAAACTAATTTTGAAAATTGCACTCTTAATTCATCGATCAAGAAACTTGCTGATTTTAATAATGTATTAGGTAAAATAATCAGAAATTCTTCACCGCCATATCGCCCGACAATATCAGATGAACGTAATCGCGTACGCATCATTAAGCTTAAACTTCTTAAAACTTGATCTCCCACTTGATGTCCGTGCATATCGTTAATTTTTTTGAAATCATCAAGATCTATCATGACTACACAAAGACACGTATTCGTTCGTGTTGCCAAATTAAGCTGACTATCGAGTTGCTGATGAATAAAAGAGTGATTGTAAAGACCCGTTAAATTATCTCTTACCATCATAGACCGCAGTGTATGATAACGATTTACACGATTTCTGATAGCCATCACTAAATAATCTGGTCTGGATGATTTAGCGACGAAGTCATCGGCACCTAACTTCATTGCAGTTAATTGTATCAATCGATCTTCTTCAGAAGATAAAAACATGATGGGAATACTTTCGTAAGTACTTTGCTGCCGAATAATATTCGCTAATTGCATACCACTACAACCCGGCATATACAAATCCATTAGTATCAAATTAGGCTTAAATTCATTCATAGCCAGATCGATATCCCTTGCATCAGTAATAATGCGCGTTGTCATATTTGCTAATGTAAGAATAGCAGAATGATAATCTGCAACATCCTGCTCATCATCAACAATCAAAATACGGCAATTTTCACTATTGCTCTCAAAGGATCTATCCAATTTTGCAATCAAATCCTCAATTAAAAAATTTTTAATAAAAAATGCTTGGCCACCTAATTGAACCGCCTTCAAACGCAGGGAAAATTCTCCATGCGTTGCTATAAAAAATACAGCGGTATTTTTATAATGTATATTTTCTTGAATTTCATGCAATCTTGATTCCAATTCCTCATTCAATAAATTCATATCAATCAGCAAAGCAACTGGATAAGACTGTTCTATAGCCTCAATAAAACTACTTGAATTATCAAAATATCTCACCTGATAACCAAACACTTCAACTTGCACAATAACTTGATTAGCCCACGCTTTATCAGCTTCAAGAAAATAAACAATCTTGTTTAATGAACTTTTCTGATGATTATCATCAGCCACTTCAAAAGAAGTTTTATCTGAAACTGCTTTCATAACCAAATTTTGTAATGAATTCATTAAGTCAGTCAGATGATTTTTTTGGTCTATGGAAGGATTCACTATATTCAATAAATCTTTTAAAAATACTTCTACCGTTGCCGCAAACTGTCCAATCTCAGGATACCCATAAATTGTAGCTGAACCATGTAAGCTATGCATCTTGCGATGCAATAATACAACATCATCAGCATTCCAATTTTCAAGAAGACGTTGCAATAAAGTCGCATTTTCTGCAATTTTATTAGATAAATTATCGTGATAATTTTTTTTTAAACGGGCCAATTTTTCGTTGGCTTCATTATTTGATTCCATCATATTATTTCACCTTGTTCCAACTGGCGCGTAGCATATTGGCTAACAGCATTGGATCAAACGGTTTTTTGATTATATCTAAAACACCTAATTTTTTATACTCATCCAGTTCCGCTGCTTGAATTTTTGCCGTCATAAATATCACGGGGGTATGCATAAAACGCGGGATTTTTCGTAATTCTTTTAATACCATTGGCCCATCCATTTCTGGCATCATCACATCCAGAAGAAAAAGATCCGGCTCAAAGTCTCTCAGCATGGCTAATACTTCTTTGCCATTCATGCAATGCTTAACAGTGAAGCCACCAACATCTTCTAGTGCAATTTTTGCAATTTCCTGAATATCAGGCTCATCTTCAGCATATAGAATTTTTTGGAGCAATGCGGTTGTCATAATGAATCCTCTCAAAAACTTTTTTTAATGCAATGTCTAATTGCATTAATCAATTCTTCATTTGAGGTCTTAGATTTAATCAATGCTTGATGAACATATTTAGCATACTCTGGATCTAATTCAATCGCGGAATACACAATAACGGGTATATTATACTTGCTTAATAGCGGCAACAAGTCTACACCATTCCCATCGGGCAATAGTAAATCCAAAATCACTACATCAAATTCATTTTCTCTTAATTTTTCTTTCGCTTCGTCCAAACAAATAACAGAAGTAATATGTGCACACTCTGCTAATGAAGCTTTAATAATATCCTGCGTATCAATATCGTCTTCTACATTCAACACCCGCGGCTTATCAGGAGCTGTTTTTAATTTTATTTGTGCAATGGCCTGTAATAGCTTAGTAAAATCTATCGGTTTTTCAAGCCATTCTATCACTGAAAAAACTTCACCATTTAGCAATGTACGGCCCGTTTTAGCAATGACTGACTGCACTATAATAGGTAGCTGGCGGGTTTTATCATCATTCCGTAAGTCCCTAATAAATGTAATGCCGTCCTGATCCGGTAAAATTAAGTCTAACAAGATTCCTCGGTACGTTTTCGTGGCTAAGAGTGTTTTAGCTTCTGCAACTGTATAAGCGATGTCTGATTCAATCTGCACAGTCTCAAGTAGCACCTGCAAATACTTGGCCTGATCTGCATCATCTTCACAAATTAATAACTTGTCACTCTCAATGCGTTGTGAGCTTTTATTTTTCTCATCATTTTCCATCGATGCACTACGCCAAATAGGCAATTCAAAATAGAACGTGGTTTCTTCATTGGGAATACTGTTAAAATCTAAGGCACCACCCATTCTTTCAATAATCACTTTGCTAATATGCAATCCTAAACCACTACCACCCTTTCCGCGTGTATTGGAAGAATCTGCCTGTGAGAATTTTTGAAAAATAAATGGTTGAAATTCTTTAGAGATACCATGGCCTTTATTGATAACACTGACACGCACCATATCTTTTTCTACAGCAATGGTGACATGAATAACACTACCTGTTAACGAAAATTTAATTGCGTTTGAAAGCAAATTGGTGAGAACTTGTATAATACGATCCGCATCTACATTCACTTTGATATTTTCGATTGATTCCACTAAATTAATTTTTACATCGTATTTTTCAGCGTATATTTTATTGGAAGCAATAGCTTCTTGCACCACTTGACGAAGATCAATAATCTTCAATTGAAAGTCCATTTTACCGGCTTCAATTTTCTCCATATCTAAAATATCATTAATTAACAATAAAAGACGTTCACAATTCTGATTAGCAATATCTAATAGTTTTTCTGCTTTATCTGGAAATTTACCGACTGTTCCACCAATAATTAACCCCAATGCGCCACGAATAGATGTAATAGGTGTTCGTAATTCATGACTTATTACTGATAAAAATTCATTCTTCAATTTTTCAACTTTATCACGCTCAGTGAGATCACGCGTGATTTCTCCAAAACCAAGCAGGTCACCTGACTGATCAAAAAGTGCGGTAATAACTGTACCCGCTAGAAACTGTGTGCCATCTTTTCGGATATGAAAAGACTCTGATTCACAACGACCTTGTTTTTGAGCAACTTGCAATTGCTTTTCTGGTATGCCATTTTTGATAGCCTCTATTGGGTATAAACAAGAAAAATGTTTACCGATAATTTCTTTTGCACTATATCCCTTAATTTTTTCAGCGCCAGCATTCCAGGTAGTGATAATACCTTCTGGACTTAACATAAAGATAGCATGATCTTTTGTACCATCGACAATTAATCGTATTTTATCTTCTGTTTCCGCTCTTTTTCTTTCAGCGTGATCGCGCTGACTTAAGTAATAATTTAACAGGATTAAACTGAGAAGAAATAATGAATCACCTAACCCCATTGTCAGGAT
>JABDGK010000059.1 GCA_013286085.1 Gammaproteobacteria bacterium
AGGTTCACTTGCTAACATAGCCTACCGTATTTTGATGGTATGCAAGGCATTGACATGGGTCTTTTAGGTTCACTCAAAAAATCACTATCACGTTGTTTAGATAGAAAAAACCGGCACGCAGATGACCGTGACGTGCCGTTGTTAGACCAAGCGGATATTCAAGAAGCTCGTCTTACGATCAACACCAATAGCGAAGCAGAAACAATAAGCACGGCTTCACCAAGCTCAACGCACACCATTACAACTGCGCTAATCAATCCAAGTGAACAGCCTTGGTATTACCCAACCACCAAAGAAGCGATCCTGTTAACAATGGATGCCGTCTGTGATGCTCCTTGGGTAATCATGACCACCAAGGCCTTAAATTATCGCTTCGAAAAAACCGATGATTTTTGGGAGCAAACGTTTGCCCAACAATTATGGTCAGCGATACCGGTACTGACCCTGGCAACACCCACAGCCTACTTCTGGGCTAAGCATCATAGTAAAAATTTTCGTGATTGCTTAATTTATGCGGGCATTGCTAGCGTATCGACACTGGCTACCGTTATCCCCTGGAATATGTTAGATGCGGCGGGCAAACTATTTTTTCTCGGTCGTGGCTATAGTGATATTGCCGCCAATTATCTCAGTGGCATTTTTCCGGGTCCAGGCATTGCTGACGTCATTCAGACACTTGCTATCAATGGATTATCTTACCAATTCGATTCTACTTATCAATTTAATGGCGCCGAATTTGCAATTGGGTTCTCGCCGTTAAATTATCTCGGTGGTAATGCCTGGAAGATATTACTTATCGCGCTCGATGAAATTGCTAAAGCAAGCACCGCTGGATTAATCGGCCAAGTCGCGGGCGTGGTACTGCCTGTTTTATTAATTAATTTTTTAACCATGAAAGCAACGACGGCTCTTGCCAAGCAATGCAGAAAATCACGGCAGAATTTAGATGTGGATGCGGATACAATAAACACTATTCGCAAAACAAGTAGTCCTGTGCACACAATCGAAACTCGCGTGACAGAAAACAGTAGCCCGTATGCAGCGAAGCGTAATACGGGATAAGTTTAAACCTATCCCGTATTACGCTTCGCTGCATACGGGCTACTTTCTACGATTTCTGAATTACAGAATGGTACAAATATTACAGCAATCATCCTGTTGAGACTGATCACTTTTTTGTTCCTGGTTTGATAACAAACGCTGCTGTAAATCAGCTTGATTACGTACTTGGTCTTGTGCACCAAAATGACCCGCACCTAATGGACGATTGCCAGTAGCATATGGATTATACGCAGGTGCAGATGGTTGCTGTGGTGGCGCATTATATCCACCCGGAACAAAGGGAGGCTGTGGTGGCACAGGTGGCAACCCATAAACAAGTGCGGTGCTACTCGCTGCATGTCCATGCTGCTGCGCACTAGCTTGTGCTGCACGAATTTCATGGTGGTCGTCTGGATCATTGAAGTTGAGTGTCACACCCGGATTATTTCTTAAAACATGATGCTCATGTGCTTCTAATAAATAATGACGATAACCTTTAAAAATTTGTGGGATAGTTAAATCACTGGGATTGGTTAGAATCGTCAAATTTCTATTCGGCAAATACATCTGGGTTTTACAGATTGTAGTTAACTGGCTAAAAGTGAGATTTGAACTTTTACCTAGCAACCCAATGAAATGCCAAAATATTGGCGCATAAGCGGCTGCCTGAAATAAATTAGTGGCATCCGTCCTTTGTGCATTCGCCTCACCATCCGTTGGGAAAAACACATAAATTGGCGGCTTATCATAATTAATATTTTGTTGAGCAACTGTTGGCAATTGATAATATTCCAGAATCGCTTTCGTCACTACATAATAATTAGTAGCCACAGGGCCTGAATCAAGATTGCAACGCATGAACTCCACGACTTGATTCATCGCAGTCTCAACTTCTTCTTCCTCCGCTTCAGGCCGATCTTTCAAATCAAGCAAATACTGCTTTATTTGTGCAGGATAATGAGCGGGATTTAGCTGATCCTCAGCCATTAAAGATGCTATCGCTGTATCTCTTGCTGCTATAAGGTCATCAGGCACTTCTCTAAATAACATCACTGATGCTAATACTTTTTCTGCTGCTTCTTCAAGGTCATGTTCATCGATAACAACCGGTGGATAGGCTATTTTACCAAAAGGAAAAATAGTAACCTTATGCTCGCCCGGTGAAATTTCAACCGCGGTCGATAATGCCGTACGAAGAAAACTTTGCATTTTACCAAGACGAATTTTTTGTAATGCAGTACCCTTTACGTCAGGATTAAAATAAAATTGATTTGGATTTTCCGTGGAGGCAGAAACATCCAATGCTACGACAATCTCCGACTCATGCTGCTCTGTGAACCCATGTTTGGGTAACTCTGCTTTAATTGCTGCACAATGATCATGTAATTCCGCTTGTGCTTCACCATGCACATGACGCTTTTGATGATGTGTTAAAACACCCGGTTGAGCAGAACTCGAAGCGCCTTCTTCCCCCGTTCCAGAATATTGCCTGGTCGAAAAACTCATTATTATTCTCCACTCGTGATATAGATAGTCGGTGCCGTATTGTATTTCCTGAACATTAAGTGAACCTTAACGCAGTAAGATGTGGCTAAAAAATAATCAACAACGTAGCCCGTATGCAGCGGAGCGTAATACGGGACGGTATGCACAAAATCCCGTATTACGCTCCGCTGCATACGGGCTACTCACTAGCACTCTGTTATGATATTCTCACTCATCAAACACTAAGACAGTAGCTGAAGCACATGGACGCCCTTCTGAAACGTAGCATTACTCTCATCCTATTCGGGCTATTCAGCATACTAACAGGCTGTAGCACACAACCGCACCTCGAGTTGACTAAAACAACGTATGACGAATTACCCGCCTGGAACAGAGACAATCACAGTCAGTCATTGCGGGCTTTTCAACGTTCCTGCCGAGAAATTATCAAACGCAATCCCTATAGCAATTTCAGCAAGCTAACTGGCAGTGGCAAAGTCGGGCATTGGCAACAAGCTTGTTATGCCGCGAGTCACATTGCTGAAAATAATAATCCAGCGGCGCAAGCATTTTTTGAAGCCTGGTTTGAGCCCTACCAAATTAGCAACAATGCGGAAACGAATGGCTTATTTACCGGTTATTACTTACCGCTACTGCATGGAAGCTTAACGGCAAATCGTTACTACGCTATTCCTATTTACGGCATTCCGATGGATTTTGCGGCCAACAAAAAATACTATCATTCGGCGTATCCCGATCGTGCCAGCATCAATAACGGTGCGATTCACTATAAAACCCCCGTACTCGCCTGGACGCACGATCCCATTGAATTATTCTTTGCGCAAATCCAAGGGTCTGCCATTGTTGAGTTAACAAATCATCAACGTTTCATTATTAGTTACGCTGCCAACAATGGTCATCGCTACACCGCCATCGGAAAAATTCTACGTGATGAATATGGCATTCCCAAAGAACAAATTTCGATGCAAACCATTAAGTACTGGTTAAGACAACATCCTGCAAAGATCAATACAATATTAAATCGCAATGCGTCCTATGTCTTTTTTAAAGTGTTACATAATGATGATCCACTTGGCGCAGAGCGCATACCTTTATTACCAGAGCGCTCATTAGCCGTTGATTTGCACTACATTCCACTCGGCGCACCACTTTGGTTAAACACAACAGCGCCCAACATGCAACGCCTGATGATCGCACAAGACACCGGCGGCGCCATCAAAGGCGTGGTGCGCGGCGATGTGTATTGGGGCACCGGTGACAAAGCGGAATACTACGCGGGTCATATGCAAAGCCCTGGGCAATATTGGATATTATTACCGAGAGGGATCTCATCATGAGGATGTTATTACTCATTTTTTTATTACTGTTTAGCCATGTTGGATTTGCTGCACCACCAGTGATTCATCCAGGTGCGGAACAAATTAATGCGTATCTTCCCATGCTACAAGGCAAACGTGTCGGTGTGTTTGCCAATCAAACGTCCCTCATTGGTAAAAAACATTTAATCGATGTATTACTCGCACATGGCATTAACGTCACCAAAATTTTTGTGCCGGAACATGGTTTTCGTGGTGATGCTGATGCAGGCAATCATATTAAAAATTCCGTCGATGCAAAAACCGGCATCCCTATTATTTCGCTGTATGGCAGCAAACTAAAGCCTACCGCAACTGATTTAGCCGATGTTGATATATTGGTGTTTGATATTCAAGATGTCGGTGTACGTTTCTACACGTATATTTCTTCTTTACAAAAATACATGGAAGCCGCCATCGAAAACGATAAACCATTAATCGTTCTCGATAGACCCAATCCAAATGGTTTTTACGTCGATGGACCCGTATTAGATCCAAAAAATAAATCTTTCACTGGCATGCAACCTATACCGATTGTGTATGGCATGACAGAAGGTGAATATGCAACCATGTTAGTCGGTCAAGAATGGCTGGATATCACACCGAAATCACGCGCACATGATTTGCAACTGACGGTTATCCCTTGCAAAAACTACACGCATAAAAGTTTATATGCGCCACCAGTACCACCATCACCGAACTTACCCAATATTCAATCTATCTATCTTTATCCAACAATTGGTTTAATGGAAGCGACTATTTTAAGCGTTGGGCGCGGCACCAAAACACCGTTTCAAGTGTTTGGTCATCCCACCTTGAAAACACAATTTACGTTTACGCCAGAGCCTAGACCAGGCGCTATGGCTCCTGAATATAAAAATCAAGCCTGTCATGGCTGGCATATTTTTGGCAGTAAAAAAGATATTTTAAAAATCGTTGGCAATAAATTACAAATTAAATATCTCATCATGGCCTATCAGGCATTCCCCAACAAAAATAATTTCTTTGGGCACAGCATGGTGCATGCTACTGGCAATAGCATGGTGAGCCTCATTGCACAAAATGCCAGTGAAGAAGCCATTCGTCAAAGCTGGGAACCCAAACTCAGTGAATTCAAACAAATTCGTAAACAGTATTTGTTGTATCGCGATTTTGAATAAAGTAGGATGCTGCTGTTGTTGTTTATGAAGGGAAAACAGCATGGATGGCAGAAAAGAACCATCTAAAGACATCGCGATACAAACGGATCCGAAGCCATTTATTAATTATCACGTAAAAAATGGCATGCGGCTTTTTTTTGACTTGGCGGTGTTGACTTTATTTTTCCGCGTACAAAAATCCATAACGTCCTCTTTCAACCTCAGCCGTTACCCATGGACAACCTGTCTTGCTCTTGCCTATCTCTATTGCAGATCAAGCGATGCACTCAATCCATTTAGTAACAGAGCTAGGTATAACTATTCTGCAACCGTTACCACTTCAGACACCGATGAGGAGGATGATCTATCTGATACACCAAGCCCAATAAATCACTCACGCCGAGTGAGATTTTTTCTCCCAACCACGCCTCAAAGCACAAACCATGTTTCAACACAGACACAACATAAACAACAAAAGCACAATTAATATACCATCCTCTTTGCACAAACCGCATTTTATCAGTATGATAATTCTGTTATTCACTCGTGGAGACAAGAGGCATGGAAACCAGACTTGATGTGAATGTAAAAGCAAAACCCGAGACAGCCACTATAGCCACCAAGACAGACCCCAAAACAGCCGCAACCCAAACAGAACCGCAACCTTTTGTTGATCATGCCTTTAAAGCGAATATGCGGAGCGCAATCGATTATATTTTTCTTGCGCTTGTCATCGGCGCAAATGACGCCGTCAAATCAAGAATCAGCGTGGGTGACTATGCATGGCCTGTTTGTTTCGCAGTCGCTGCACTTTATTTCAAGTTTAGAGATACATTGAACCCATTGCGCGATCAAGCTGGTATTTATCAACATTGCTTGTATGCTACTAAGCAACATTTGCAAAAACAACAAACTAGCGAAGAAACACCAGCGTTACGACAACGAACTAGTGCTTTTAAGAAAAAACCGATGTAAGTCACTGTATTTTGCTTCTGAGCCGTGCTGACGCGCGCGGCTCGGTAACAACTGCAAGAGTATGGCTACTAGCTAGATACAACTAATGCTCCCGCGTCGTTCTAAATTCAATATCTGGCCAACGCTCCATGGTCAGATTCAAATTCACTCTTGTTGGAGCCAGATACGTTAGATTATCACTACCATCCAACGCCAAATTATCAAACGCTTTCTTTTTAAATTCTTCTAGCATTTTAGCATCAGAACAATAAATCCAACGCGCAGTCGCAACAGACACATTCTCGTAAACACAATCCACGTTGTATTCAAATTTCAGGCGATAAGCAACTACATCAAATTGCAGCATACCCACAGCGCCTAAAATTAAATTATTACTATTGAGTGGCTTAAATAACTGTGTTGCACCTTCTTCACAAAGTTGTTTCAACCCTTTTTGTAATGCTTTTAATTTTAATGGATCTTTCAACCGGACCAATCGAAATAGTTCAGGCGCAAAATACGGAATACCCGTAAATTTCAGATTTTCGCCTTCGGAAAACGTATCGCCAATTTGAATCGTGCCATGATTATATAATCCAATAATATCGCCTGGCCACGCTTCACTGACTTGCTCACGATCAGATGCCATAAACGTCAATGCTTGATTAATTTTAACTTCGCGCCCCAAGCTGACTTGATGCATTTTCATGCCTTGCTTATAACTACCGGAACAAACACGCAAGAATGCAATACGATCACGATGTGCCGGATCCATATTGGCTTGAATCTTGAAAACAAAACCACTGAATTTATCTTCGTTTGCCTCAACATCGCGCGTATGTGTCTCACGTGATTGCGGCGGCGGTGCGTATTCCGCAAAGGCATCTAACAATTCACGCACACCAAAATTATTAATCGCCGAACCAAAAAACACTGGCGTCAATTCACCCCGTAAAAAAGCGGCTTTATCAAATGTGTGGCTTGCACCTTTCACTAACGCCACCGTACCGCGCAACTCACTTGCCATATCACCCAACACACGATCTAATGCTGGATTATCAATGCCATTAATTTTTTCACCTTCTTGTTGCACAGCATTTTTACCTGGCTGATACAAATAAACCGCATCTTCATACAAGTGATAAACACCTTTGAAATCACGCCCCATACCGATAGGCCACGTGATAGGCGCGCATTGAATTTTTAAGATACTTTCAATTTCATCTAACAAGTCAATAGGTTCGCGACTGTCACGATCCATTTTATTGATAAATGTAATAATGGGCGAATGACGCAAACGACAGACATCTAATAACTTGATGGTGCGCTCTTCCACACCTTTGGCGGCATCAATTACCATCAACGCCGAGTCGACGGCGGTTAATGTGCGATAAGTATCTTCGGAGAAATCTGCGTGGCCTGGGGTATCCAACAAGTTCATGATGTGAGACTTGTATGGGAACTGCATGACAGAAGTCGTGACAGAAATTCCCCGCTGTTTTTCTAACTCCATCCAGTCCGACGTTGCATGACGAGACGCTTTACGGCCCTTGACTGTCCCTGCCATTTGGATGGCACCACCGAATAACAAGAGTTTTTCGGTCAGCGTTGTTTTACCCGCATCAGGATGGGAAATAATTGCAAAAGTGCGGCGCTTAGCCACTTGTTTAGCTAATTCAGATAACATAAAGAGTCTGCGTTTAAGATGAAGAAAAGTTCGCCATTCTACTGCGATAAATCCGTTTCGTCCAACATTGCTAAATCCCGCGCAAATACCAGTGCATCCTCAGGCCCTTTGGGTGTTGTATAATAATTTCGCCGCTCGCCTATCAGCTTAAAGTTCATTTGTCGATATAGATGAATAGCACCATGATTAGAGCGCCGCACCTCTAAATACACCGTATCAGCACCCCGCTCCTTCGCACGTAACAGGGTTGTCATCAGTAACTTTTGTCCTAACCCCTGGCGCTGTTGTGATGGGTGAATGCAAATATTCAAAATATGACATTCACTAGCCGCGATTGAAATAAATATAAAACCAACAATCTTTTGTTCGATTTCTAACACCCAACCAGGAAACTTTGACTCCCAACAGCGTAGAAAAGCCGCTTGCGACCATGGAGACGATTGAGCCTCTGCCTCTATCTGCGCTAGTGTTACTAAATCAAATTCGGTTAATTCACGTATCTGCATTGGCCGAAAAACTTCCAAATGAATTCACTATAAGCTTATGCTGGGAGGCGCTGAGACGCAATAATTAAAAATATTCAGAGCGCTTGCCGTCGTTACCGAGCCGCGACCATCAGGGAGCGTCATTGGATTGACCGGTGACGCTCCCTGATGGTCGCAGCTCGGAAAGAAATAACCCCTTAAGAAAATATTAAGCTTCCGCATGGTATGATTTTTTGATGTTACTTGTTAACATGCCAGCCTTTAGCTAAGGATCGTAGCAATGGGCTACCGACTCTCCAAGATTTACACCCGCACCGGCGATGATGGCTTAACCAATCTCGGCGATGGGAACCGCATCCCCAAAAATCACCCGCGTTTAGAACTACTTGGCACATTAGATGAGCTAAATAGTGCAATTGGATTAATCTTAGCGCATGAACCACAAACAGAATCGATCCGCACTCTCTTAACGGCTACTCAACAAGAATTATTTAATATCGGTGGTGAATTATGCCCACCCTATCACACTGCTATCACAGCAGAAAAAGTAACTGCACTCGAAACAGCTATCGATAGTTGGAATACTACACTACCACCCCTAAAAGAATTTATCTTACCCGGCGGCAATCTAAAAACAGCGGCTTGTCACATGGCACGAACCATTTGCCGTCGCACGGAACGTTCAGCTGTCGCACTTTATCACGATGAAAAATTCAATCCTGACATTTTACGTTACTTAAACCGATTATCAGATGCGTTATTTGTTGCAGCACGTCTGCTAGCAAAAGAAACGGGGAGCAAAGAAGTACTGTGGGACCATATTAGAAAATAGAAAGTAGCAAAGAAAACAGCACGCCGACCTTTTAATTTTTATTAACTGGAGGAGTCAATATTATGTTTTCAGGACTATATTCTTTTTTTTCATCAACCACACAACCAGCAAGAGAGTCGCTTGTTTTTGATGATAAAGACTGCGGAATAATGAATACAGTTGAAGAAAATTCACCCGCTAGTTGCAGTGAAAATGCTAATCAAATCTATGTAGCACTACAAAATAATGGCTATAAATCCTATCCACAAAAATCCACTGCTAAAACCCAAAGCTTACGCCTCATGCAACCTAGTCAAATTGCTGGCAGTATATTGCATGGAAAAAAACAAATTGACTTTCAAGCTGCGAATTATCACATTGTGATCGATAAACTCGGCAATGTAAGATATCAAATCGAAATCAATAGCAGCTATTATCCCATTGCCATTGAAAATATTCCTGACGCTACTATTAAAGATATTCACACCAAAGTGGTCGCACCACTGTTGCCAAAAGAACCTGAAAATAATTTTCGAATAAAGCGTTAACAATTTTTACAGAGTTTGTAGGGTGGACAAAGCGCAGCGTGTC
>JABDGK010000060.1 GCA_013286085.1 Gammaproteobacteria bacterium
GGGTAAGCATATTGTTTCAGGCGATAGAGTGTTAGCTTTCACTTCCAGTGGCTTGCATACCAATGGTTATTCATTAGCGCGAAAATTATTTTTTGAAATCGGCAAGTATCGCATAGATTCTCAATTACCTGAATTAAAACCGACATTAGGTGAAGTGTTGTTAGAGCCGCATATCAATTACACTCGCCCTGTTCTGCATTTGCTAAAAGAAAACATCATGATAAAAGGCATGGCACATATCACGGGCGGTGGTTTATTAGAAAATATCCCACGTATTTTGCCGGTAGGATGTTCTGTTGAAATTCAAAAGAATGCATGGCCGCAACAAGCGATTTTTTCGATATTGCGAGGACTCGGCCATCTTGATGACAGTGAAATGTATAAAACATTTAATATGGGTGTTGGCTTAATTTTAATTTGTAGCGATGATCAAATTCAAGCTGCATTGGCTGCATTAAAAAATTTTCCAGCGTTTACGCTGCATGAAATTGGTCGTGTGGTACCAGGTGCTCAAAAGGTTATTTTATGCGAATAGCTATCGTACAATTTCCAGGGTCTAATTGTGAGCGCGAAACCATTTTGGCCGTTAAGCGCGCGAATATGCAACCGGTAGAGTTTTTGTGGAATCAATCGAAAGAAGCCTTAGCGCAATTCGATGGTTACATTATTGTGGGTGGTTTTTCTTATGAGGATCGTTCACGTTCAGGAATCATTGCCGCGCTAGATCCTATCATGCAAGTGATACGTGAGCAAAGTGATTTAGGGAAGCCTGTTTTAGGGATTTGCAACGGCGCGCAAATTTTAGTGGAAACTGGCTTAGTGCCGGGGTTAAAAAATCATAAAGTTGGGATGGCGCTCATTGAAAATAAGCGCATGCAGCAGGGTAAAGTATTAGGAACAGGTTTTTATAATGCATGGGTCAATGTGCGTGTATCGAATGAACATAAAACGAATGCATTTACACGCCACTTAACCAACGAAAATAAGTTACGCATCCCCGTTGCCCACGGCGAAGGACGCTTTGTTATTCCAGAAGATTTATTAGTAGAAATGCAATTGCACGGGTTAAATACATTTCAATATTGTGATAGTGATGGCAACATCGACGCACATTTTCCTGTTAATCCCAATGGGTCCATCAATAATATTGCTGCAGTGTCCAATCTTGCAGGGAATGTGATGGCCATGATGCCTCACCCTGAACGGACCGAGAATGGCGATGCTATTTTTGCCTCTATGCGAGATTATATTGCTAGCAAGAATCTGTCGCAGCCTACTGCATTGCAATATGAAGCACCACAAAAAAATATTTCACAATTTACCATAGAAAAATCGTCTCATGAGTTGCTGGTTGATTTGATTATTACAGATAATGCAGCGGTCTCAGTTGAAAATGAATTAAATAATTTGGGTATCCCCGTGAGAGTTAGCAGAAAAATCCATTGGGAACTCGTTTGTGATTCAAAAGACACAGTTGAAAAAATTATGCAGAGTGGCGTGCTGTTTAATTCCCGTAAAGAAGGCTTGGCGACTTCTGAAAAAATAAAAAAATCATCCGCTATTTCATTTTTGATACGCGCAAAAGACGAATTGCACGGTTTACAAAAAAAAACAAATGCTAGAAAACCACTTTGGCATTCAAGGTATTCATTCCATTCGACACGGTGTTTTATGGAGTGTTTCTGCTGATGAAAATGTAGATACATTATCTACCAAAATTATCAATTCAAATATTTTATATAACTCGAGCGCTTATGACTGCTACTACTATTAAGAATTATCATGCAAAAATTCATGATGCATTATCAAATTGCCTAACGGCAACGGATTTTGATATTGGTAAGAAATATCAAGGCAAGGTTCGTGATACGTATGATATTGGGGATAAATTAGTATTAATTACGACAGATAGACAGAGTGCGTTTGATCGTGTGCTGGCTTCTGTGCCTTATAAAGGCCAAGTGCTCAACTTGACGAGTGCATGGTGGTTTGAGCAAACAGAACAGATTGTGCCAAATCATTTGTTAGCGATTCCCGATCCCAATGTGGTTATCGCCAAAAAATGCGAAGTTTTTCCTATTGAATTTGTTGTGCGTGGTTACATTACGGGTACCACGAGCACCTCGCTTTGGACACAATATAAAAATGGTGTGCGTAATTATTGTGGTAATTTTCTGGAAGAGGGTCTGGTAAAAAATCAACGCCTAGTAAAGCCCATGCTGACGCCAACGACGAAAGAAGTAGCGCATGATAGACCCATTAGTCCTGCTGAGATTATTCAAGAAGGCTGGATGAGCGAGTCTGATTGGCAACAAGCATCAGATGCTGCCCTACGTTTATTTGAGTTTGGTGTAAAAACCGCGGCAAAACACGGGTTAATTTTAGTCGATACCAAATATGAATTTGGCAAAGATGCCGACGGCAATATTTTATTAATTGATGAAATTCATACACCGGATTCAAGTCGTTATTGGTTGGCGCCTAGTTATGAAGAACGATTTGCAAATGGTCAAGAACCTGAAAATATCGATAAAGAATTTTTACGCTTATGGTTTGTCGATCATTGCGATCCTTATCACGATAAGGTTTTACCACCAGCACCCGAAGAATTAATTGTAACGTTGTCATCGCGCTATATCCAATTGTACGAAATGATTACCAAAACCAAGTTTCATTTCGCTGATACGCTTGGTTCCATTCAAGAAAGAATTATGCGGAATATGGCTGCCTATTTGGCATAAGGAAACACAATGTGTGGGATTGTTGGGATTTTTAGTCACCACCCCGTCGCACCCGAGCTTTATGATAGTCTGGTGCATCTGCAGCATAGAGGGCAAGATGCTGCTGGTATGTTAAGTTGTAATAATAAATTTTATACCAAACATGGCCTGGGTTTGGTGCGAGAAATTTTTTCTCCCGCCGATATGGTGAAGTTGCACGGCAATATGGGTATTGCACATACGCGTTATCCCACTGCAGGCGGTTATGATATTTCAGATGTGCAACCTTTATGGATTGGTAGTCCGCGTGGCATTGCGCTCGCGCATAATGGTAATTTAGTTAATTATAAAATGCTTGCACAGGAAATGACGGAAGTAAAGCATCGCCATTTAAATTCAAGCATTGACTCAGAAGTGTTATTACATTTGTTAGCGGATGGTTTGGATGATCATCAGTTTGCTGCAGATGATGAGAGCCATTTTTTCTCTTTGCTCGGGTCTTCTATAAAAAATATTTTTTCTCGCGTTGAGGGTGCTTATTCTGTTGTGAGTGTCATTATTGGTAAGGGATTAGTCGCTTTTCGTGATCCACATGGCATTCGTCCATTGGTGATGGGTGAGCGTCTTAATGCAGATGGCACGAAAGACTATATTTTTGCATCAGAAACGACGATGTTTTATGCATTAGGTTTTTCCGTTGTGGGTGATGTCCAGCCGGGTGAATTGGTATTTGTAAATCGCTCAGGCAAATTATTTCGTCAGGTTATTGAGCGTAAGCAATTTTCACCTTGTATTTTTGAGTATGTCTATTTTGCCCGACCTGATTCTACATTAAACGAAATAGGTGTTTATCGTTCTCGATTATATATGGGACAAAAGCTGGCGCAGAGCTGGAAAAAACACTATCCAAATGACATGCCCGATGTTGTCATTCCAGTGCCATTTACCTCAAATACGGCGGCTTTATCATTTGCACATGAGTTAGGTGTGCGTTATTCAGAAGGTCTTTATAAGAATCCGTTTATAGGCCGTACTTTTATTATGCCTAATTCAGAACAGCGCAGCCGCAATGTGCGTTATAAGTTAACCCCACAAAAAAGTGAAATCGAAAATAAAACAGTATTATTAGTCGATGACAGTATTGTTCGTGGTACAACCTGTCGTGAAATTGTCAAAATGGTAAGAGAGTTTGGCGCAAAAGAAATTTATTTTGTTTCTTCTTGTCCACCAATAAAAAATCCCTGTTTTTATGGTGTTGATATGCCATCGCAAGCGGAATTAATTGCAGCGCATCGATCGACAGAAGAAATCCGCCAATACTTGGATGTGGATAAATTGCTATATCAAGAAATTGATGATCTCGTAAAAGCCGTGACACAGCGTGGCGGTCATGCAATTGAAAATTTTTGTATGGCTTGTATGGATGGCCGTTATGTCAGTGGAAAAATAGAAGAAAAAGAACAGCAAATATTATCGCAACGACGTGAAGCAGAAAGAGATCTTGCATGAATATTCTTATTGTGGGATCTGGGGCTCGTGAACACGCAATTGCAAAGGCATTGCATAGATCGCTACAAAATCCGACTATTTTTTGTTGCGGCACCACTCGAAACCCTGGGATCGAAGCATTGACTGCCAATTACTATGTTGGTGATATATGCGCGATAGAAGATATTGTGGAGCAGGGATTACAATGGAAAATTGATCTTGCCATTATCGGTCCTGAAGCGCCTTTGGAGAAAGGACTGGCGGATGCTTTATGGCATGCAGCAATTCCGACAGTGGGTCCTCAACAACAACTTGCTAAGCTTGAAACAAGCAAAACATTTACCAGAGACTTACAAAAGAAGTATCACATTCCGGGTGCACTTGACTACCGCGTATTTAAGAGTTTAGTTGGCGTGCAAGAATACCTGCATTATTTAGGTGAACATCACTACGTCATCAAAGCAGATGGATTAATGGGTGGCAAGGGTGTAAAAGTCGCTGGCGATCATCTGCATTCTTTTGCAGAAGCTTTACTATTCTGCGAAGAACTGATTGCTCAGGGTTGTGCATTCGTTATCGAAGAGAAGCTCATTGGCCAAGAATTTTCGGCTATGTGTTTTTGTGATGGTAATCAATTAGTTTCTATGCCGTTAGTGCAAGATCACAAGCGCGCTTATGTGGGTGATCTGGGTCCGAATACGGGCGGTATGGGGACATATTCACATGCGGATCATCTCTTGCCTTTTTTAACAGCAGCGGATGCGAATCAAGCGCAGTTAATTAATAAAAACATGTTAGCTGCATTAACGGCTGAGTTTAACCTACCGTATGTGGGAATTTTATATGGTAGTTTTATCGCAACGCAAAAAGGCGTGCAATTAATTGAGTACAATGCACGTTTTGGCGATCCTGAGGCAATGAATGTGTTAGCTATTTTGGAATCGGATTTTGTGACAATTTGCCAAGCGATGGTGAATGGTACGTTAACGTGTGAGCAAGTCGTATTTTCAAATTTAGCCACCGTATGTAAATATGCAGTACCGCATGGCTATCCGGATTCGCCAGTGAAAAACGTTGAAATCTCGATTGATTTATTTGAAAATCAAGATCAATTGTATCTTTCTGCGGTTAATATTGAGAAAGGAAAATTATTAGCAACAGGTTCGCGTACAGCGGCTGTTGTTGGTGTTGCCAATACTATTTCAGCAGCAGAACAACTGGCTGAGCGAGAAATTAATAAAATACAGGGTCCTTTATTTCATCGTGAAGATATCGGTACAGAGGCATTGATTAAGCAAAAAGTTTTACAAATGAAACAATTGCGTGAACCAGAGTTGATTACATGAATACGGTACGTTTAGGGATATTAGGCTCAACGCGCGGTACGGATATGTTGGCTTTAATCGCAGCGATTAAGCAAAAACAGTTATCTGCATCGATAGAAGTTGTCATTAGCAATAAAGCAAACGCGATTATTTTAGAGCGTGCTAAAACAAATGGGTTAACAGCAGAGTTTATTAATCCCACTGGGTTAACTCGAGAAGAATTCGATAGAAAAATTTCTGATGTGCTTATGTCACATCAAGTAGATTTAGTGATATTAATCGGCTATATGCGGATTTTATCTAATGATTTTGTAATGCAATGGCAGCATAAAATTCTGAATGTGCATCCATCTCTTTTGCCGGATTTTGCCGGTGGTATGGATTTAAATGTCCATCAATCTGTATTGGATTCTGGTGTGAAAGAAACAGGATGTACTGTGCATTTTGTTACTGAAGAGGTAGACCGCGGCCCAATCATTATTCAAAAACGCTGTGCTGTTTTGGAAAATGATACAGCCGATACTTTAAAAGATCGTGTGCAAGCCCTTGAGGGTGAGGCACTAATAGCAGCTATAAATAGTTTGTAGCCCGTATGCAGCGAAGCGTAATACGGGATGGTATGCGAACAATCTCGTATTACGCTTCGCTGCATACGGGCTACATCGTCACATTGAGAGTGGATATGAACAAACAAAACGTAAAAATTAAACGCGCATTGATATCTGTTTCAGATAAAACTGGCATTATTGAGTTTGCACGCACTCTGCAAAAATTAAATGTTGAAATTATTTCAACGGGTGGTACAAGCTATTTATTACGTGAAGCAAATATTGCTGTGCAAGATGTTGCGGATATCACCGCTTTTCCTGAAATGATGGATGGGCGAATTAAGACGTTGCATCCCAAAATCCATGGCGGCATTTTAGGCCAACGCGATCAGCATGCAGTTGTTGCTGAGGAACACCAAATTGGTTGGATAGATTTGGTTGTCGTTAATTTATATCCCTTTGCTGAAACGATTAAAAAACCAGACACAACGTTTGATGATGCCATTGAAAATATCGATATCGGTGGGCCATCGATGATTCGCGGTGCTGCCAAAAATATGGGTTGGGTAGGGGTTGTGGTTGATCCAACTGATTACGAAAAAATTTCCGCAGAGTTGCAAGTGGATGGTTGCCTTTCTTTTGTGACACGGTCACAGTTAGCGACAAAAGCATTCCGACATACCGGTGCTTATGATGTGTTAATCTATGACTATTTAGCGAAGAATACGGAGAACAATCAAGCGGAAAAATTTCCAGAGCAATTACATTTATCTCTAAAAAAATATGCAGATTTACGTTATGGCGAAAATCCACATCAAGCCGCATCGGCTTATCAAATTTCTGCAACATCTATTTTGACGGCAAAGCAATATCAAGGGAAACAATTATCTTATAACAATATTGCGGATGCAGACGCGGCTGTTAATTGTTTACGTGAATTTGCTGAGCCTGCCTGCGTGATTGTCAAACATGCCAATCCTTGTGGCGTCTCTGTGCAGACAGATATTCATGATGCCTATATCAGAGCTTATCAAGCGGATAGTTTATCGGCCTTTGGTGGGATTGTGGCTTTAAACCGCGTTTGTGATAAAGCGCTTGCTGACGTAATGAGTCAGGTATTTTATGAAGTTATTATTGCGCCAGGCTATACACAAGAAGCGTTGGATATTTTTTCTAAAAAGCAAAATTTGCGAATTTTAGAATGGGATGTGTTACAGAAGATTGACAACAAAAAAGAGTTTACATGTATTGAAGGTGGTTTTTTAATTCAAGAAAAAGATGTAACAATTTTAGATAAAAATAAATTAGAAATTGTGAGCTTGCGACAGCCTACTGACCAAGAGATGGGGAATTTATTGTTTGCCTGGCGTGTTGTTAAGCATGTAAAATCCAATGCAATTTTGTTGGCAAGGGATAACGTCACGATAGGTATTGGCGCAGGTCAAGTGTCACGTATTGATGCTGTGGATCTGGCGGTCAGAAAAGCCTCTGTCAATTTATCGGAATCTGTGCTTGCTTCAGATGCTTTTTTCCCGTTTCGAGATAGTATAGATCGTATTGCAAATCTTGGCATTGCCGCCATTATTCAACCGGGCGGATCTATTAAGGACGATGAAGTCATAGCCGCCTGTAATGAACACAATATTGCGATGGTGTTTGCACATCAACGCTGTTTTAAACATTAATTGGAGAAATTTTCAATGCAAAATATTTTCGTTTCTATCATTATGGGTTCCAAATCCGATTGGCCGATCATGGAACATGCGGCGTCCACGCTGGATACATTACAAATTCCTTGTGAAGCACGTGTTCTCTCAGCCCATCGCACGCCAGATGCATTGTTTGAGTATATTGATACACTGGAAGCGCGAGGGACTGAGGTGATCATTGGCGCTGCAGGCGGTGCTGCGCATTTGCCGGGTGTGATTGCGGCAAAAACAGTTTTGCCGGTCATTGGTGTGCCGATGCCAACACAATCTTTAAATGGCATGGATTCCTTGTTTTCGATTGTGCAAATGCCTGCAGGAATTCCGGTAGCAACCATGGCCATTGGTAAGGCGGGTGCTATTAATGCAGCTTTATTTGCAGCAGCGATACTCAGTGTCAAAAATCCTTTTTATCGTGAACAAATTAAGAAGTACCGAAACCATCAATCGCAAATTATTTTAGAGAATGCGATCTTAGATTGAAAGTAGCCCAAGGCCGCGCGCTGTATTTTCATCGAGCCGCGCGCGTCAGCACATACCTTTATACACAAGTTAAAGAAGAACTGTCACCCCGCAAAAAACGCGCCACTTTTTGTGAAAAGGAAACAAAATCCAATTCGCGTTTTTGTGCGGGGCCCGGTGCAAATTTTGAAAAAAAGACGCTCCACCCCAAGGTTATTCACCAGGCCCCGCACAAAATTTCGTGAAACAGCATTTTTCTCAATCTTATTGTGGACGAAATTTTTGCGGGGTGACAGTTCTTCTTTAACTTGTGTATAAAGGTATGCGCGTCAGCAAGCGTCACTGGACTTTACGTGTCGTGACGCTTGCTGACGCGCGCGGCTCGGTAGCGATGTGAGTATGAGACGTGCTCAATGCCGTATTTGTCGGCGTTCTAAATAGAGAATAACGCCCATTGCTATGTTGAAATTTTGTTTGCTGAGTAACTAGTAATTGATTGGTTAGATGTATTTTGTTGATATCTTCGATCGGTAATGCTCTAATTAATTTATGAGCGGTTTTATGATTAAATTTTGCTGAGCGCAAGATGTCGAGAGCTAATTCTTTTGTGAATAGTTTTGCTGCATGAGAAATTAATTTGTGTGTATGCATGTCTGTGTGGGTGAGTAAATTGATATTTTCCCAACCCATGAAACGAATAACATCCTCTTTTATGGTTTCATTGATGACGTTGAGAACTAATAAAATATTTGCTTTGCCTGTTATTAATTTTCCAAAAAGATAATCTTTCCCCAAGCATTGCAGTAATGTTAATTGATTTGCAGCCGTACAGCCTTTTAACTTTGCAATGAAATTACTCATGCCATCCTGTAGACATGTTTCTTTAGATTGTAGGACGCCATGATCTACTTGCCATGTAGTATGTGGTGCTTTAAAGCCGGCTGTGGCACGCGCAATCACGTTGTTACTATCATTTGAAATTTCAGCGATAAACCGCTCACAATAAAAGACGTTATCGAGTGCTATTGTCTGTGCGGGGTCTTTTATATCCTTTGTTTGGAATTCCAACTCGAACTCGTGTTTTTTAGCGTTAAACAATCCTAGCAAGAACCCTTTTTTATTTGGGATTCTTGCTATCACTGTCTCTAAATGACCGGATTGAGCATTTGACAAATCGAATACTGTATTTTCGGCATACGGCATTAATTGCAAATATTCACTGTATTCGAGGTTA
>JABDGK010000061.1 GCA_013286085.1 Gammaproteobacteria bacterium
GGTGCATAAAAACCGTTCTAACCCATGGGAAATATAGGGTAAATCTATCTCAGTGCGTGACAAATTCCCTACATTATCACATAACAATATTTCTTTATTTGTATATTGAGTAGCATAGTTAATAGAGCTTATAATACACACTAAAGATGTGTATAATTAATAAATAGGATATAGGATGAGTAAGGTTTACAGCAGCCGCGAGGTTATTAGGTGGCTAGAGGATGATGGCTGGTATGAGGTTCGAGTGACTGGGAGTCATCATCATTTTAAGCACGCAGAAAAAGCAGGGGTTGTGACCGTGCCGCATCCAAAAAAGCAACTCGGTAAGGGCTTGTTGAATAGCATCTTAAAACAAGCAAAATTGAAAGGGGATAAACTATGATTATCGAATATGTTGGATTAGCTGAAAAAGTTGAGGATGGTTATAGCGTTTTTTTTCCAGATTTTCCTGGTTTTGGGTCGGCAGGCGATACATTAGAAGAAGCAAGAAAAAATGCGAAAGAAGGATTGATAGGGCATATTGAATTGATGGTAGAGGATAGAGAGCCGATTCCCAAATCTTCATCCTTAGACAATGTCATGAAATTATCTGATGCAAAAGGATGCATTCCCTTAATTATTGCCATCATTGCACCTTCTGGCAAGGCGCAGAGAATTAATATCACTATGGACAGTGCATTACTGAACGCAATTGATGTTGCAGCTACTAGCCAACATAAAACCAGATCTGCTTTACTGGCAGAAGCGGCGCAGAGATTACTGGGTGAAATTTAAAATAGATATTTAGAATGATATATTCCAACAATTCATTATCAAATTTATTTCCTGATAAATGGCATGGAAATCTTTCATCCGAGGAGGTTGAAGAGCTTTTATGTTTAGATAAAAAAATTTTAATACAAAAAACACATAGTGTATTAGGCTCATCTCAATGGAATAGAAGTAAGCTGCAAAACTTGATAAAAACGAAAGGAGAGCAATGGAACGAGAACTGGTTGTTGCCGGAAGATGATCATTACTTATTAATTTGGCAACGCGATTATTCATTTAAATCATCCCCGCATGCAATTATGTCATTTGAGGCTGAGATAACTGAAAAAACAAAAACTAATAAAGCTTCCTGTATTTGTTTAACCAATAATTTAATGTGGGTGGATCCGGAATATAGAGGGAAGGGATTGGGTTATCATTTAACTGCTCATTTTATTTCGTATTTGCAGGCGTGTAAAATTTATTATCCTTTTGTTTCGCGAAAGGGAATAATACTAGAATTTTACGCTGATTTTTTTTCTAAAGGTGGCGAATATTTATCAAATCAGATTATAAGTTATCTTGAATACATGCGTGAAAATAAATTATTTTGGTCCATAAAAGAGATAATTGATGAGGTTGGTATTTGACATTCGAAAATACCATCATTTTAATAGACTATTATTCTAGTTAGGAAATTTGTATGCAAAATAGAAAGACTGTAATGTTTGATAATATACCACTTGGTATGTATTTTGGCTTGGGTATTGGTTGTGGATATGGTTTTTGGAGCGCTATGCTTAACCTCGTGGTAAATGAACTGAACACATCTAGACTCGAAGAATTTAGTAATGGAGATGATTACACAAGGTACGAGCTAACTTTAATTGCTGGTGTCATAGCGCTTTGTGGTGGAGTAGGAGCTATTATCGGTGGCATGGGGGTAGGGATTTATAATGTGATGCCGAGTCCTCATACACTTTTTCGAGATCAAAAAAATTCAAAAATTTTCAATACAGCTCCATTTTGGAGTTCTTCGCAAACACCTGATTACATGCCACAACAACAGATCCCTAAAGAGTACCAGTTACCTCGCTCTCAACAAAGTTCAATACAAAATGAGGAAACTGACTACTATAAAGATTTAGGTGTGCCGCGTGATGCATCCATGGATAAAATCAAAAAAGTTTATAGGGAAAAGGCGAAACAATGTCATCCAGATAAAGTGTCAGGAAAAGAAGATTTATTTAAGAAAATAACTGAAGCTTATGAGATTCTAAGTATAGCAAGTAAAAGAGCTGTATATGACTATGATAATCCTAATGCAGGAAAGCTTGATAACGCTAATATGAGACGCCGAATGAGATGACTAAATAGTGAGTCCTAATTGAGAGTGCACATTGGAGACTCATGTATTCAGTCATGCAAAAGTTAAGCAAAACGGAAATTTTGACGGTTTGCGCTTGGAATCCCGTTTTTCTTGATATATTCGCAGCAAGGATTTCTACCCACTTTTAGAGTCAGGATGATGAAAAAAGCTAAAACACTACGGGAGTTATTTTCGTTTTATAGTTTTAAAGCGACAAGCAGACTTTGGGGTGTGTCGTATCATCAACCCAGATATCCCCAAAAGCAAACTGCCTTTTATGATAGCGTGTACAACAGTTATATTTGGATAATCCGCAGGAAATAAAGAAGAGATTGTGGGGTAGTGTTCTTTGGAGAGTTGATGCACGCTCAGAGGGTTCTCACATATTTGGTTATGTTGCGCGCAATAATATCTTTGCGTAACTTATTTGTACATGAAAATTATTATTGCAGCAGTAGTTTGTGAGAGTAAGGTAGAGCATCTGGTTTTTTACGTGACAAATTCCCTACACTTGAATTTAGATGTGTGAAAATTGCTCGCAGAATATTCTTAATTAATTGATTTTAAAAGGGTTTTGGCGCGCCCGGAGAGATTCGAACTCCCGACCACCTGGTTCGAAGCCAGATACTCTATCCAGCTGAGCTACGGGCGCGTGATTGTTAGCTGGAAGGCGATTATGCGTTGCGGGGCGGAAATTTACAAGAGGCTGTTATATTTTCAGAGGGGTTGAGCCCAGTCCTATAGTGCCATGATTGTTGTTGCTGATACGGCGTTATTATTGTACAATTGTTGTCCAATATTTGCTAATGGTACGTATGAACATAGGTAAGATAATAAGATGATCTCTCGACTTTTCGCTAAGTTAGCTGTGAAAGCATTACCACGTACCGTGGTAACTAATTCATTAAAATGGCGTTTCTCGCCCTCAAGCCGTGCATACAGTGTGGGGACGTTTGCTGATGTTATGCAGACATTTTATGCGGTGCGCTCGTTGCATTTCGCTAACGAAGAGGCGTTTCATAATTCGCCAATTAGCCAGCAACTTCGTGGTGTATTAGCTGGCAAATATCGCCTCAGTCCTGGTCAGAATCCTTTGCAAACGCTTTCTATGCAAGAAACAATGCAATTATTAGGGCTTGATATCACTTATAGAAGATATCTTGATCCTAATAAATATCTGCTTGGTGTGCATGGTGCAGGGGCATGTTCGCTTCCAGCAACTATGCCGCGATTGGTGGATGTGAAACAGATGGCTACGTCGCATAATCCTTTTCATTTTAATTCTAGTCAGGTGTTGTTTTTTTACGGTAATAATGTGCGAATGGTATTACATTATTCGCATCTTAATTCAGTGGCGACAGAAGAGATTAATGGGGAAAGTGATCCACACTATTATGCAGATCGCGTTGGTATAGTAGGTTTTGTGGATAAAGAAGTTGTTGATGAAATTAATCGTGAATCAAGTCAGATTACTGTTGCAAACACAGCAGCCGCGGTAAAGCATTCCTATGATAAGAGTCCTGAAGATTATTTGATTGGCAACGAAGTACGGTTGCCTAAAATCTACCATCCGGCGGTTTTTAATTTGCCTCTGTTTAGTATTAAAGGTGCGAGACGATTATTTCCACTCGATAAAGGCGAGCAGTATGTGGATGGCAAGCGCTGTTCATGGAAAAAAGGGGAAGGATTTATTGATAATGAAACTGGAAATGCGTATTCTCCACAAAAGAAAATATAATGAGTTAGGGAGGGGAATTCATGTTATCTAGAGGTTTAAAAACAGCATTATTAGTTGGGCAACAAGGGTTATTCAGAACTGTTAATAGTCGGGCATTATATACGTCTGGGAAGCAAGCATCGGCGATGAATTTGTCAGCGCAATATAACGGTGGTGCAGTTCAATATACTGCAGAAGAAGCGCCAAACGCGTATTTCGCAATATCGCCTAATCAAAAGCTTTGTGAAGACCGTCTCTCTATTTTAAAAGAAGAGGTACGAGTCAAAACATTATCACAAAAAGACGATGAGAAAAAATTACAGGCACTTGGTTCGGCAGAAGCAAAGCAGGAAAGAAAACTCTTAGAGCAGCGCATTTTCCAGTGTGACCAACGCGTTAGACAGTTGACAGCGGAGATCCAAAAATTGAATGCTGTTGCAGATTCCAATCTCGGTATTCCTCGTCGAAAATAAACGGCATATGCTCAGACAGGGTAAATCACCTCTCACAATGAGGTGATTTGCCCTTTACTATGAGAAAGATACTTAAAAAAATTAAGCAAGTGCCCGCGTTGTTGGTGTTGCTGTTTCATGGGATGTTTTTGCTGCTTCATAAAATATCGGTATTGCATACTGCACAGCAGGATAGGGGATGACTCTAACAGCCGCCGCAAAAGGCCGGTTGAGAATGACATTGCAATTTGCTGTCACATTTGCAATGACTTGATCATGTAGATAAGCATTCAGTACTTGTGATTTTAATGTAGTATGGTTGTCACTAAAAAAACGCGTGAAAGCATTTTGTGGTAATGCATCTTTGGCATTCGCAAACGCTTGCATGATATTTTGTAAGGTTTCTTGGAATGTTTGTGTAGTTAATTTCTGCGGTTGAATTAATACATCATTTACTTTATATAACTTTAATAGCAACTTTCTGGCTATTTTATCATCTGTTATTTTTTTAAGAGTATCAATATAAGTCCGTACACATTGCGCGACATCGTGCGCTTGTTTGAGAAAATCAGCCCGCTTTTTTGCAGCAAATGTCATTTCTTGCAACGCATTGCCTAATGTGACTAAGTGCTGTGGATTCACTGAAAAAGAACCATGAAAGCTATCTTGGATCATGTGATGTTGAAAAGTTAAGTCAGGATATTTGTTGGCAATGGTAATTAATTCACTGGCAAGTACAGCATCAGTCGTTGAAAAATAAATGGCTGCAAAGCTACCGAAGCGATTTGCTGTTGTTGATCCTGGATAGGTTGCAGATGAAAATTTCAAGAGGTCGGTCGTGCATTCCGCAGTATAAGTTGCAACTAGCTCATCTCTTACATCGCAATTTTGATCTATCTCTGCTTGAGCTTGTCCAAATGCTTGTGTGTAGGTTAGGCCATCAAAGCAGCCATCAGTACCTCTATCTAAACTGTCAAAAGCTTTTTTGTCGATAACGAGACAACATAAATCAGGAGCGGATTTCACGGCAATTTCTTGATAAGCAATTCTATGACCTTGTAATATGGCTTTAATAGCATCAAGACAGACACTTTTTTTGGTTTCAACAATATAAGATTGTTGGTCTTGGTAAAACGCACCAGCTCGGGGTTGTGGTTCGGGCGCTTCAAAAAATTGAGCATTGTGTGAATAGCCATTTTCCTTGTAGAATCTATGCGCACGCTTTAGTGTCATGAGAATGCCTTGTTTTGTACTATACAATAACCCTATCATGTTGGTGCTCCTGAATGTTATAGCTAGTCACTCTTAGTGTGTCATTACATTACAAAACCGAGCGACTTGTCAACCGCCCTTCCTGCAGTAATTGTTTTGGAAAAAATTATCAATATTATGTTCTTTTCCATATTTTCTCTCCTGCCAGAAACGTTGAATAACAGAGGCACTGTATTCAGCGTGATGTGTTTTTGCTTTTTTTGCTAGCTCGGTTTGTTTTTCTTGCGATAAGTTTGGATCTCGTAGGCGTTTTTTGGTAATGGCAAATAGCATGCCGTGATATTCTTGCGGTGGTAAATGTTTAAATGAAGTAGCACATAATGAATCTTGCTCGGCAACTGTTTTTGCTTTTGCAATAGTGCGTACTTCAGCAGCCGTTTCCCTGTGTTGTTGGTAGATGATCGCCAAGATAGTTAACATCCAATAGACTAATTTATTAAATTCTTTTATCGGTTCTTGGCAGTCGCCTAAATCTTGATTGATGCCATCACAAGTAAATCCTCGTTGTGAATCAAAATACTGCTTCGGTTTTGTTTTAAAATCAAAGTAGGTACGGCAAGTGGATTCATAGATATCTTTTGGAAGATATCTATGGGTTACATATGGAATATACTCATCCGTCATCCAGAATTGCATTTGTCGTGCTAGACGATTGACATCCACAATGGCATGGAGGGTGTAATAAGCCGTGTGTTCAGCAATGGCAGTCAAGTGACTCACCATCAATGCGCAATTCGCGATAATTTGGTTGGCGATTGTTAGCCAAATGGATTGAATATCTGCCGCGGTTTTATGTTGTGTTTTGGCTAGTGTTTCACATTGTGCAGCCCGCCATCCGGCTGCTAAGA
This sequence comes from Gammaproteobacteria bacterium, assembly GCA_013286085.1. GTDB lineage: Bacteria > Pseudomonadota > Gammaproteobacteria > DSM-16500 > DSM-16500 > UBA5158. The sequence continues at coordinate 6,409 of JABDGK010000061.1, forward strand.
AAAAAACATATTGATATTCAGCCAGTATTTCGGCAGTGAGATAATTACCTACTTTATTTTTGTAGGTGTCAATTGCCGTACCAAAATGTTTAGCAACTTGATCGTTTGGTATTCGCCAATGATGTAAATAATCCCAATCTCCCCAGTCCGCTAAACCAGATCCTCTGATGTTGGGATAGGCAATCGCCAGTTTCCATTTGTCAACGCGCCCTGTTCCATGTTGTCCTTGGAGGTCTGGATGTACTAGTACTTCATAAGAAAGTAAATTGGCTAAAACAGTATAGCGCCCAAGATCGTCACGTTGGTCTCTTTCAAAAGAAGTATGATACAAATCTGTTAATGATGGATAGACAATACCTATCGAAAATAATCGACATAGATCAGTCATCCCTGTGCGATTTGCTTTTGCAAAGATATCATTTGACAATGTTGGATCGTGTAAATACGTCAGATAATCGTGTTGATCAGCAGCAATTTGATAAACATAGGTGATATGGTTGTTTTCATTTGCAACCAGTTTTGCAAACATTGTTAAATCGTCGGCGCTGATTTTATCCTGTAGCCAGGCAAAAATTCCAACCATGGGTGTGATAGAAACTGGCGTGGGTATATAACTTTTCAAGTGGTTTTTGTTTGCAAGGCACTGCGTTGTCATTTCAAATTCTTTAGAGAGTTCAATCGCACTTTCCGATTGTTTCTGGACTTTAATGGCTAAGCGTGTTTTATCGGCATTTTCTAAAATAATCGTACGGCCTTGTAAGCGTATGAATTTCCAATCGGGGTGATCTTGTTGCAGAAAATCTTGTGGTATAGGGGTTGTAGACGCAGGAATCGCTTGATCTGCTTTTTTGTTAACGGGAGGGAATGTTGCGAATAATTGTTTAGTGGTTTCTGACCAAGTGTCAATGCTACCACCGCCAGCGCCAATCATGAGTGCTACGTGGCAACGCAAAGGAGCTAAGTGTTTTTGAGCAACTTGAGGATGTGTAATCGCCGTATGTCTGCTGTATGGCGGTAGCAATGCCAGCAAGCGTTGGACATTATCAGAGACGGTTTTCGGAGATACTGAGTGTGTATAACAATATTCAATGAAGTGATCTGCATGACGTGAGTATGGACGCAGTGTAAGATTTTCTATAAAAGTGTTACTTAAATAACCCGCCGCATGTAATTTGATTACGATGTGTTGCAGATTAATTCCTTCGTCGATCGCTTGTACCAGGCTTTGTTCCAGTAGACGTTGATTGTGTTGATTCTCTGCAAATGCGGGTTTCAGTTTTGCTAAAAACGTATCAATGTTGTTTGCCGCTGCCCAACAAATATAATCTGCGATGGTGTTTAAATAGGTTGGTTTTATAGAGATTTTTAGTTTGGTAGACTCTATAATGGATGCGCCATCTGCTAATAATTTCCAAACAAATTCTTTAAATCTGAAATCACGAAATGAGCGTTTGCCAAAGTAGCTTGCGCCAAATTCGCTTGCACAAATAGTCAATGCTGAGGTGGCATCTAATTTGTAGTTTGCCACTATTTGTCGCATTACTGGTAAATTGTTGTTATGCAAAGCTTTGCGAAATTTTTCGCGATAGCCGGTTGTTGTTGGCATGCTTATGATGGCTCTGAAGATTGCTGTTGCTGGATTTTAGCATTGGTTGTTAGGTTTTGCGAAGGGCTTTTAAATTTCACGCAATTTATGCGTTGACAATACTTTCCATCTCAAATATCATGCCCATCAGCTTGTCCTCCCTCAATACCCTCTAGATTTTATTTCCACACAAAAATTTTAATTTCTTTTATTTTCCCATCCCTGCATATCCATTATTTATTTTACCGTAAGTTAGCGAGAAATATCATATGATTCAAACACCCAGTAATATTGATTACTTTAAGCAGTCAATTAATACTCAAAGCATTATTCGATTAAATTTCAATTATTTAAGTCAGTTAGTTGAAGCATGGTGGGATACGGTGACGGAGTTCGTGCCACCCCATATTGCCAAATTTCAACTGATTCATTTAATTTTAAAAAACGCCCACAAAGACGATTTATTTTATTTCGATAAACTTGGCAAAAGTACCATTTCAGCCGTGACAATATCACAAATATTTCATCGTGATTGTCCAAAATTGGCTTTAATCGTGCATGAGGCATTGTCTGAATTATTTGCGTTGAAAGACATTAAATACCCTTATGAGGATCACAAAAAACTCTATCTCAAACCTCAAGGCGAACACTATCAAGATTGGGGGAATGGTTATGGTAATATCGCGCCGCACTCAGATGATTTATATGAAGATATTGATTCAGATTTTCTGTCTCTGACTGTCTGTCGAGATAACACTGAGACCCCTACGATTTTTTATTTCCCCAAAGATATTTTACATAATTTTACTGGTGCGGAATTGACGCGCTTATTTGCTATGAAAGTGAA
>JABDGK010000062.1 GCA_013286085.1 Gammaproteobacteria bacterium
GGCAACGCTAATCCAAGTACTTTGGGCATCACATTAGCCGTTACTATCAATCGGCCACCTGCATCATGAATGCGATTATAAGCATGAAAAAAAGCTTCTTCCCAAGCAGGGCGCCCGGCAATTAAATGCAAATCATCAATGCACACTAACATTAACGATTCCAAGCCTTCAAACACAGCAGGCGAGTATTCAATGAGACTACCTAATGGAATATAAACAGACGTGAGCTTATGGCGATTCGACTCATGGCACGCGGCTTGCAAAAGATGCGTACATCCTTGCCCGCCAATACCACAAAAATAAATTACGCGCTCGCCATGACCACTGGCTGATTTTTTTAATTCTTGAATGAGTGTACCGTTTTGTCCCGTGTAATAGTTCGCAAAGGTGGCTTCATCTTTCAATCCCACACCCAGCGTTAATTGATTAATCATACCTATTTCCCAAATTTCATCATGACTGCTTATACAATTGACTATGTTGATAACGTGAGTGCCAGTAACGCACCCACACCATAATCACCGCAGCCACCGGTAGTGCTAATAATACTCCAAAAAATCCAAATACAGTCCCGCCGGCAAGAATCGCAAAAATAACGGCGACTGGATGTAAGCCAATACGATCTCCCACTAATTTGGGTGTCAAAAAAACATGCTCAATCAAGTGCCCGACAATAAAGACGAACCAAACCAGAAATACCGAAGAAACAGTACCAAATTGCAAAAAGGCCGCAATACTCGCTGTCACAACACCAATGATAGTGCCCAGATACGGCACAATTGTTAATAAACCCGCAATCAAGCCAATGATCACGCCTACTTGCAATCCTATGACAGTTAATCCTACAGAGTAAATACCACCCAACGCTAGCATCACTAAAAATTGGCCGCGAAAAAATGCGCCTAACACGCTATCGCATTCTTTTACTAGCTTGGTTATGGTTGGCTCACTACCACGTGGAATTAAATTTCGTAAGCCACTGATCACCTTATTCCAATCACATAATAAATAAAAAGTGACTACTGGAATTAAAATGAGATTCATTAAGAATTCAATAATTTTCGCGCCTGACATCAGCACCTTATGCAATACCCAATCCGCTGCACCACCTGCACTCGTTAAATTGTCTGCGAGTAATTTTTTTAAGGTGGCAACATTAATTAACTCTTCGTTAAAACCGACATTCTGCTGCAACCATGGCACAATCGTATTTTGTATCCAAGCAATCGCATTCGGTATCAAGTCCACTAAAACAATAATTTGTTTTTGAACCAACGGAATCAACAATAAAATCAACAATACAATCACAACTAATAACACGACAAACACAATGATACTGCTAATCACACGTGGTAAATGCAAACGCGTCAGCATAGTGACTAATGGATCGGCCAAATACGCTAACAAACCACCGGCGACAAAGGGTGTTAAAACTGGGCCTAATAAATAAATCAAACCACCACATACCAGTAATGCAATCAGCACAGGAAAAAATTGTATCTCTTTGTGTTGCATAGCATGCCCTCGTTATTGAACCCACTTATATGCCAAAGAACCCTCTGCGCGCTTGTCCACAGAAATAGGCTGTAAATTTTTGCCTAATGCAATTGTCTGCATAAACGCTTCTCGCTTGCCACTTAAACTCACATCCAATGTCACTTCATCTTCAGTAATCGTTTTAAGTTGTACTGTTGCAACAGGCGCTAAATGTTGAATATATTTCATTAGCCGCACAAAATCTTTTTGTTGCTTCACTCCCACCACTATCATTGTCAACTGCGATTGCACGGTATTTGACATTAATACACCATAATGCGTTGCAAATGTATCTGTCACATTCGCGACAACACTTGTCATCACATCTTGCATGGTTTTCCCACTAATATCCCAGCTCCAATGATCTGTACCTAATACCAATTGCCAATGGCTGGTAAACAGGTTGGGATTTTGCGTGATTTTACCCACCAAAATAGCATTACTCGCATAACGTGCAGAAGCTTGTTGCACATGCATTATCGATTGCTCGCTAATATCATTCACCGACACGTGCGTTAAATCCGTGACATCCATCATCGGAAAAATAACTGGCAGCCCGCGATGCTTGGCCGTCTTTTTTAATAACTTGGGTAAATCACTGGTAGCAGGATCAATAATATCGGCTGCATGATTCGGTGTTTGTAATGCTAACCACACTAACACCAAAGGGCGATATAATCCCCACACAGGCGCGCCGGTTTCATGCAGTAAGCGATTAACACTCTCATCATCAAAGCGCACAAACAATAAGTAACGAGCGGATTTGGGTGCACCCGCCGGTGTGGAGTAGCTATAGTCTTCGACAAAATTATCTGCATTCTTCAAATTAGAAGAAAGGTTGGGGTTGTTCTCAAGCAGGTGGCTATTACCGCTAATTTTAATTAACACTTCTGCTAAGGCATCTTGCTCGGCTTGTAATTTGTCTTCATCCGATTGCGTGGCAACAGGTATCTCAGCTTGATAGATAGAGTGCACTTGAACTGCATAAAGCAGTGGCGATGCTATTGTCAGTAGCAACGCAAAAATTCCCTGAAACCAGCTACGCATCATCCACCCTGATATGTAAAAAATCCCTATGATTATATGCAAAACTCTACCTCAGGTATACCATCCTAAGGAACACGTCCTCTTTGTTTGTATACTGCATAAAAACAATTCGCTATAAATTGTTCAAATTTTGTTAATCTAATTTGAAAAATAACCGTAATTATTGCTAAACCTCTGTGCAAGCTGGATTTTTTTAGAAATATGTAATATATTCATAGTTCAAGGGGTTGTCATTTTAGTCAACTTACGGAGGCAGCATCGCTGCTAAAAACCATGCTAATTAAATCACAGCTCATTGCTGAAATTAGTCAAAAGATGTCTCACTTACCCGAGAAAGATATTGCTCTTAGCATCAATAGTATTATTGAGCAAATGAGCGATAAACTCAGTCAAGGCGGTAGAATTGAGATCCGTGGTTTTGGTAGTTTTTGCCTACACTACCGACCACCACGCAAAGCCCACAATCCAAAAACTGGCGAGAAACTCGTCACTCAACCTAAATATGCTGTGCACTTCAAGCCCGGCAAAGAGTTGCGTGAAAATGTGAATGCCAGCCGCCATATCCCATTGCAAGAAGGCGAAATGGGTGATGCAGACGAGGCAGAAGATTGATCCTCATTGCAAAGGCACACAAAAATACCGCAGCGATTGCGGTATTTTTTTTATCTGTAATTCCGTTTTTTTAACTCCGCGCAGGGGAGATCACGATTCAAATGCTGCAAAAAAGGTTTAGTGGCTCCAAGGTTCTGTCGTAAAAATGCGGCCAATCAGTTAAACTTCCCGACATAATAAACCCTAGTAACAACCAACTAAAAACTTATATAGCATTTTCCCATGGAGCTAACATGCGTTCAAACTGCCAAGTCAGCCAACTTAAGTTTTTTCAATCAACCTCCTATAAAAATTTAGCCTCAAAAAAAAATGAAACATCTGATAGGGAAGTAACGCAATTTATCGATCATAAATTAAAAGAATATGCCGACGCACCATTCAACCCTCGCGATTCGGATATATTAACAACCCTATTTGAATGGGCTTGTGAAGATAAGCAACGTGCCGCAGTAGAAGAAATCGATGAATTTAACAAAATAGTTTCTTTAGGTAAAAAAAATTCATCGTCCGATATGTTAGAGATCATTGATGCGATTAAAACAAATTTAAAAGAAAAAAATACTTATGAAAATCGCATTGAACGCATTGCATTATATCAAATGCTCATTAAAAAAAACGTGCAAGAATTTATTGAAAAAGTACCTAACAATTATCGTGAACAAATCAGTTTAGCATTACAAGCAGCGGCTGCTTCTACCTTAAACACCGGCGACGCTACGAATTTTTTACAAACCTTTAATCGACTCTGGATGGATTATGATCCCAAGAAAATTAAAGATTCTTTATGCGCATATATCCTCCCTGATGCATTAAAGATGGGAACAGGATTCGGCATATTCTTAGGCATGATGTTTTGCGTGTCTCTTTCGCCCGGTGTTGTAGCAGTCGGCGCAGGAGTAGGTTTCTTTTATGGTTTTAAAGCTGTTGCTGACCCTTGGGATGGCGTTAATGACAATCATGTGTCCTACAAAAATAAACTTAAAGAAGCCGCCAAAGAAAAAGCTTGCCGACAGCAAGTTGCATCACATATTCCAATGTTGGAAACTTCGATTATAGCAATGAATCTTATTGAAGATGCCGCACGTCATCTATCAACAAAACAACTTGAAAAAGATGTTGCTGAAACTATGCTCCGCCTTGCGGAACACAGAAATGAAATGAGAAATCGTTTGCCCTAATCTGCAGGAAATATCCATTAGGAATAAACGTAGTGCTTATCGCAAGCCTCACCATTACAAAACGGTTAAAAATATGCTTTTAACGCTCAATTTAAGACCATTAAGTTAAGAACCGTAGGGTGGACAAAGCGCAGCGTGTCCACCCTACGGTTCTTAACTTAATGGCAGTGCCACCGCAGGTGCCCATGGTGATCCCGGATCAGGTCCGGGAAATAAATTTAATATTGATTTCTCACATGATCGATCTGGCACAAGTTTGGGCATTATGAATTGTGCATTTGCAACTACCGGTATGTTAGCGCCATTATTGACCGGCTTGATTGTCAGGAATAACAGAAATTTTTCTGCAGCTATTTCACTTTTGATAAGACTTACGCTATCATCAGCATTCGCCATTATTATTTTTCAGCGTCCGGACGACATGTTGAAAAGAAGGCCGTCACACTAGCTCTACAGTTTCATAGAGACAAGGTCCCCATAGTGTGGGGACCTAGAGACGCAAGCAACCACTACGCAATAGGTAATGTGACACCACGCTGACCTTGATACTTCCCGCGACGATCTTTGTAAGACACCGCGCACTCTTCATCAGACTCTAAAAACAATAATTGTGCGACACCTTCGTTTGCATAAATCTTCGCTGGCAATGGCGTCGTATTCGAAAATTCCAACGTAATATGCCCTTCCCATTCGGGCTCAAGCGGTGTGACATTCACAATAATACCGCAACGTGCATACGTTGATTTTCCTAAACAAATAACCAAGACGTTACGCGGAATTTTAAAATATTCCACACTACGCGCCAACGCAAATGAGTTGGGTGGAATAATACAAACTTCGGCATTCACATTCACAAAATTTGCATCGGAAAAATTCTTGGGATCAACAATCGATGAATTAATATTCGTAAAAATTTTAAATTCTGTGGCACACCGCACATCGTATCCATAGCTTGATGTCCCGTGCGAAATAGTTTTTCCATCATTACTGTGTCGCACTTGCTGCTCCTCAAACGGACTGATCATATCGTACGTTTCAACCATACGACGGATCCATTTGTCAGATTTAATTGTCATGTTGATCTTCTCCTGGAAAGATTTATAAATTTTTTCTTAATATCCCCTCTCCCGTTTACGGGAGAGGGTTAGGGTGAGGGTCTTTTGTTTTGCATCAATAATGCATCAAGCCAAAGACCCTCATCCCCGCCCTTCTCCCACAAGCGGGAGAAAGGAGAAGTTTTTTTTATTTAACTAATCATTTTTAATAACAATATTTGGAAACTTATGTGAATAATCTTTTGCTTGCAACGCCAACTTCGCTGCGACTCGGCGAGCCATATCTCGATAGATCATGGCATGTTGACCCTCTGGTTCAATTGCAACGGTTGGCGTACCACTGTCGGTTTGTTCGCGAATTTTTTTATCGAGCGGCAATGCACCGACCATATCGATACCATATTGTTCTGCTAAACGCTGCCCACCACCCTCACCAAAAATATGCTCCGCATGTCCACAGGCAGAACAAATATGCACACTCATATTTTCCACGACGCCTAACACAGGCACATTGACTTTGCGGAACATTTCATAGGCGCGACGGGCGTCTAACAAAGCTAGATCCTGCGGTGTTGTCACCACTAATGCGCCGCTGACAGGGATTTTTTGCGCTAATGTCAGCTGAATATCACCAGTACCGGGTGGTAAATCAATAATAAGATAATCGAGATTATCCCATTGTGTATCATTTAATAATTGCTGTAACGCTGTGCTAACCATGGGGCCACGCCAAATCATGGCAGCCGTTTGATCCACTAGATAGCCAATCGACATGGACTGGATCCCGTGACTCATAATGGGGAGTAAAATTTTCTGTTCTTTTTGACCTGGTGGCAAACTGGCACCTAGCATCATCGGCTGACTGGGGCCATAAATATCGGCATCTAAAATACCCGCACGCGCGCCTTCTTTAGCTAACGCGATTGCTAAATTCACCGCCGTCGTTGACTTACCGACACCACCTTTGCCAGATGCAATGGCAATAATATTTTTGACGTTGGAGATACCTTTAATACCGCGCTGACCCACATGTGAGGCGATTTTCCAGCTGATAGTAATTTTAATTTTTGTGGAACCCGCAATGGGAGCCAGTAATGCTGTTATATCCCGCATGATTTGATCACGATAACCAGCCAATGGATAGCCATACACTACTGTTATTTGAATGAAGTCAGAATGGATATCAATCGATTGCAAAACGTTTGCTGTCAGCAAATCTTGCTGCAAATAAGGATCTTGATAGTCAGCCAATTTAGCTTCGATTAGCTCACGTGTTATTTGGGTCATTTATTAATCTACCAGTTTAGCGATTAAACTGCTGCAGTATGCCATGGGAGATTACAACTGCAAAGTTTATGTTGGCAGGCTACGGCGTAAAAAAGCACTTTAACCCACTCGACATACTGACTACACATTAAGAACAGAGGCAACAAACCGCGCCGCATGCGCTTGATCTTTCTCAGTCTCAATCGGCTGAGATTCAGAACGCACCACTGCAGGCGGAGGAGAAAAGAACCCCGCTGATATAGAAAGCGGCCACTCATCATGCCGAGGAACAAGTGGAGTATCGGACACTATCAATGCTGAAAATTGCTCCCTTACTAGCGGAGGAGGTAATAACCCCTTCAATACTAAAGCATAAGCCCCCCTCACCAAGGGTAGAAAGAGTTGTTTTAGGCAAAATACCACGCCCGTACTAACCGCCAATTGTTCGCTAGTTTCTTGTTGGCTATTGCATCGCAAGTAATGCAACAGTACTAACAATTTATCTCTATTATCTTTCAGCATAGGCACGCGATGGGCATGTTCCTGCCATCTTGACTCTGCTGAGATGTTTTGATAAAGCTGGTTAAAACCCTCTAAATCAATGCCAAAGTTATTCGCAAACTTCACAGGATCAGCCGCTTGATCAAGATATCTCGCCCTATAAAATTTTGAATTCACCAACACTGCAAAATTCTTAGTAATAAATCTAATTGTATCTTCGTTACATTGCATAGCGCTCGCAACATCAGCGCATGGATCCACATTGTTTTCATTTTTCCAATAAATAAATAGAGCGAGCAATCTATCTTTATCTTCTCGCAAACCAATTGCCTGTGGCGCGAGACTTTTCCATTTTGTATCTTGACTCATCACGTTATAAGCATGCTCAAATTCATGCGGCTCAATACCTGTCTTCTCAACGAAAAGTTCTGGCGTTTGAATGAGAGTAGCGTATCGCACAGCTGCCATCGCAGCGCTACTTGCGTGTGTTTGCAGCGCAGTTCGCTTGATTTTCACCGTCGGTCGATTCGCATCACGCGTATCGACTAAAGCGGAATACATCAATGCTGAGGATGAGACTGTACTTGAATTCGCAGGTATTGCATCTTCCTGGGTTAGATCAAGCTCTTCTTCGCGCTGGCGCTTACTGACCAGAGAAGACTTATTAATGACATGCTCTAAGATACCATCCGTGAAACGCCAATGCTCAGAATAATTTTTTTCATCCAGCTTTTTCTGGATAAGTACTTGTAATTCAGATGGGAGTGGTGGTGGCTGGCTGCCTTCATTTAGCGTAAACTTTTCTAAACAAGCTTGATAGTATGACATCCATAGCTGTTTATGCTCACTGACATGTGTTTCCAGTGTAATATTTTTATGGCCTTTTCGAGCATTCGCTCGCGCTCTATTGATCACATAAAAGTAACTATTTGTTTCGGGAATACTACCACCCGTATGATAATCTACTAACGCTTGAAACGCTTCTGGACCCATTGCAAGCCCCTGAGCAGGAGCAATAACAAAACGACCCGCCGCATCAAAAACTAAGCGACCTTCGCATCTTATTAATCGAATGCGATTAGCTTCTCTTTTTTTCTCAGGTATGACACGCAACATAACAACCCCTTGATGAATTATTTTTATACAGTTTATGCATGATAGGAAATTATACAGGCAATCACGGGGTATGAAAAGAAGCTTATCCGTTTTACCGGAAACTGGTATAATTTCGAGCTTTAGACTCAAAATTTAAGGAAATAGATCGCTATGCCGCAAGGTATTCGCAAGATTTTAGTCACGACAGCCCTACCCTATGCCAATGGCCCACTCCATTTAGGGCATTTAGTGGGTTACATCCAAGCCGATGTCTGGGTCCGCTTTCAAAAAATGCGTGGTCATCAATGCACCTCTATTTGCGGCAGCGATGCGCACGGCACGCCTATTATGATTCAAGCGGAAAAACTAGGGCTCAAACCCGAGGTCATGGTCGAACAAATTCGCCAAGAGCATCAAGCGGATTTGCTGGATTTCATATCGAATTCGACAATTTTTACACGACGCATTCGCCTGAAAATAAAGCCCTCGTTGAAGAAACTTTTCAACGGCATGT
>JABDGK010000063.1 GCA_013286085.1 Gammaproteobacteria bacterium
TGCGGATATTCAGTGTGTGAATGCGCCACATGGCCAATCATGTCCAGCATTTTTTTAGCATACGGCTTTGCATGCTGCATGCGCTCTTGTGCTTTACGCATCTTGCTTGCTGCAACCATTTCCATCGCTCGCGTAATCTTCTGAGTGTTCTTGACACTCTGAATTTTCGTGCGGACTTCTTTTGCTATTGCCATACGCCCTTACCTTTTATGACCAGGTGGAAGATTTCTTGAAGGAGCCAACAATCGACTTCATTTGTTTCGCAATTTCATCGTTGAAATCACCTGATTTATTCACTTTCTCTAAGAAATCGCTATGGTTATGGCGAATATCACTTAATAACTCGTGATCAAACTCGCAAACCTTATCCAGCGGAACATCATCCAAGAAGCCTTGATCAACAGCAAAAAGTACAATCGCCATTTCAGCAGTCGACAATGGGGAGTATTGTTTCTGCTTCAGTACTTCTGTAATGCGTTGACCACGTTCTAATTGTTTACGTGTTGTTTCATCCAAATCCGATGCAAATTGTGAGAATGCCGCTAATTCGCGATATTGTGCTAATGCCAAACGCACACCACCACCGAGTTTCTTGATGATTTTGGTTTGTGCCGCACCACCCACACGTGATACAGATAAACCCGCATTAATAGCCGGACGGATGCCGGAATTAAACAAATTACTTTCTAAGAAAATCTGACCGTCAGTAATCGAAATCACGTTAGTAGAAACGAATGCGGATACGTCACCTGCTTGAGTTTCAATGATTGGCAATGCGGTTAATGAACCGGTTTTGCCTTTCACTCTGCCGCCTGTTGCTTTTTCAACATAGTCTGCATTTACACGGGATGCACGCTCTAATAAACGTGAGTGCAGATAGAAAATATCACCTGGATACGCTTCACGACCGGGTGGACGACGTAACAACAAAGAAACTTGACGATATGCCCAAGCTTGCTTGGTCAAATCATCATAAATAATTAAAGCGTCTTCACCTTGATCACGGAAGTATTCGCCCATTGCACAACCAGAATAAGGTGCAATAAATTGTAACGCGGCGGCTTCTGCTGCTGATGCAACCACAATAATAGTATGTGCTAATGCATTATGTTCTTCTAATTTACGAACCACGGTCGCAACGGAGGAAGCCTTTTGACCGATCGCAACATAGATACACTTAACACCGGTATCACGTTGATTAATGATGGTATCAATTGCAATCGCTGTTTTACCTGTCTGACGGTCACCAATGATTAACTCACGCTGACCACGGCCAATTGGCACCATGGAGTCAATGGCTTTCAAACCCGTTTGCATAGGTTGCGATACCGGCTGACGGAAAATAACACCTGGTGCTACTTTTTCAACGGGTGCGGTTTTATCGGTATTGAGCGGGCCTTTACCATCAATTGGATTCCCTAACGCATCCACAACGCGACCTAATAATTGTTCGCCAACAGGCACTTCTAAAATACGACCCGTGCACTTCACGGTTTGGCCTTCTGCCAAGGTATCGGTTCTGCCAAGAACTACTGCACCAACAGAATCGCGCTCTAAGTTCAATGCCATGCCATAGGTATTGCCAGCAAATTCTAGCATTTCACCTTGCATAACATCATCAAGGCCATGAATACGAACAATACCGTCTTTTAAGCTAACAATCGTACCTTCAGTACGTGCTTCGGCTGTTGCATCAAATTTCTCTATGCGCTTTTTGATAAGCTCACTGATTTCGGATGGACTAAGTGGAGTATGTTGCATATATCGCTACCTTAAAGAAATGCTCTAAATAAATTCATTCAATCGTGTCAGTTTGCCACGAATAGAACCATCAATAACCATATCACCCGCACGGATGATTGCACCGCCTAACAGAGAAGGATCGATCTGACACCGCAATTCAACATGACGTTGCAGACGCACAGTGAGGGCCTTCACGAGTTTCTGTAGATACGCATCCTCTAGCTTCGCGGCTGAAATCACATCGACTTGCATTGTTTTTTCTTGTGCGGCACGCGCTAATTGGAATGCCGTTGCCATCGCGGGTAGAGCAACTAAACGCTCATTTTTTGCTAACAAGAGAATAAAATTCTTTCTCGCCTCATTCAATTGCGATGCTAATAGTTCACAATACATATCGGCTAATTGCTTTATTGTAACCTTTGGGCTCGACAATAATCGCGCAACGTCAGCATTCGACGTGATATTGGCCGCCGACAGCAGCATGATTTCCCATGCTGACAAATCATTGTGAGCTAAAGCATATTCAAATGCTGCTGTAGCGTATGGTCTGGCGATTGTTGTCATTGTTCAACCCGATTCTTATCAAAAATCACTATCAAATTTCAGCCGCAAATTCATCAAGCAATGCTGCATTCGTCTTCGCATCTAAATTACGCTGAATAATTTTTTCAGCACCAGCGATTGCTAACCCAGCTAATTGCTTTCTAAGCTCTTCTTTGGTTTGGCTCACTTCGCGAGCAAATTGTTCATGCGCTTGCTCAATAATACGCTTACCTTCCGTACGCGCATTGTCTTTTGCTTCTTCAACCAATTGTGTAGAACGCTTGTGTGCTAAATCAACAATATGTGATGCTTCTTGTTTCGCACCACTGATGATGACTTGTGCTTCCTGTTTAGCATGCTCTAACTCAAACTTGCTTCGCTCAGACGCTTCTAAACCGGCTGCAATCTTTTTTTCGCGCTCACGCATAGCCGTTGTAATAGGCGGCCAAACGTATTTCATGGTGAACACCACCAAGAGCAAAAAGGTGATTAGCTGGCCTAATAAGGTTGCATTAATCTCCATCCTATATCCTCTGCTTAATTAAAATCTTACGCACCAGCCGCTGGTTTAACAGCATTCATTACAGCACCTAGGAATGGATTGTTTGCAAAGAACAAATACAAACCCATTGCGATAGAAATTGCTGCAAACGCGTCGACTAACGCTGCTACCAAGAACATACGCATCATTAACATCGGTGTTAATTCAGGTTGACGAGCAATACCTTCTAAGAATTTACCGCCCAACACACCGAAACCAATCGCGGTTCCTAATGCAGCCAAACCAATCAATAAACCCGCTGCAACCGCTGAAGATGCTTGCACTTGCGCAATTAAACTTGCAATTTCCATTAGACTTCTCCCAATATATCAACATTAAATTTAAAATTTATTAGTGTGTTTCATGCGCCATACTTAAATACACAATCGTCAGCATCATAAAAATAAATGCTTGCAGAGTAATAATTAAAATATGGAATACCGACCATATACCGCCTGGCAACCACTGTGCCCACCACGGCAATAATGCAATCAAGATGAAAACCAACTCACCAGCAAACATATTCCCAAAAAGTCGCAATGCTAATGACAAGGGTTTTACAAATTCTTCAACGAGACGGAAAAAAATATTTAACGGGAATAACCAAGGACCAAAAGGCTTGGTTAAAATTTCTTTGCCTAAATGCCAGCCTTTTATTTTAATGTTATAAAAAATAATTAATGCAAAGACGGACAACGACATAGCAAACGCCATGTTAGGATCCGCGGTAGGGACACTCTTAAAATGCGTGAAACCAACGTATTCTAATGCACGCGGCACGAGATCAATGGGTAGTAAATCCATGACATTCATGAGAAAAACCCAAACAAAAATGGTTAACGCCAGCGGCGCAATCACTTTACTGGTGCCATGAAAGGTATCTGTGACAGACTTACCGACAAACTCAACAACGATTTCAACTAAATTCTGTAATTTGCCTGGAACACCGGTCGTTGCTTTACGAGCCGCTAAACGCATAAGACACGCAATGGTCAACCCAATGATTAACGATACCAACACTGTATCGAGGTTCAGAGTCCAAAAAACCATTCTTGGCGTAAGCGCCTGTGCTCAGATTAAGCGATAAATGCTCTAAATGATGTTGTACATATTCGGATTGGGTCATATTTTCAGCGCTCATCAAACCCTCCCCTTATTCTTCATGTGACATGTAAACAAATGACACCACCCAAAAACCAAAAATAGCTGTTACGTAACCGCCCAACACTGACAAAACATTTGTGGGCAGATATTTAACTATTAATACAAATAAAATTGCGCTCAAAAACAACTTAGTTGCTTCTCCAACCACAAAAGCAATCAAAAATCGTCTTGCTCCTTGTGCGGATGTATTCTCAAACACACGCCAAACAAACATGAAGTTGGGTAATACGTAGGCCAATCCACCGAATAAAGCAGAATAGCTGCTGCGCATTCCCTGCACAAAAAACAATACCGACGCGAGCGTGATGATGATCACAAGCTGCCAAAAAACCAATTTATACGCGTCTTTTTTTATCGATTTATTCGTGTTTGCCACGCCCACACTCCGTGATTACTTGTATCTTTTGAGTCCCGGAGAAATTTGGCCGAGTATAATGATTTTTGATGGGTACTGCAATGCGTTTTATCGATTTATGTCATAAATCGTAGGGTGGACAAAGCGCAACGTGTCCATCAGCATTCGGTGGACACGCTGCGCTTTGTCCACCCTACGGTTCTATTAGTTAAAAAATTCTAATAGCTTATCTAATTCGGTGAGGTTGCTATATTGAATAACCAACTTCCCTTTGCCTTTCGGGTTGCATTGGATTGCAACTTTAAGACGCAAACGATGGGTTAAATCTTGCTGTAAACGTTTAATATCAGGATCAATGGGTTTAGCTAACTGCTGCGTCATACTAGCGGGCAATTGCAACCGACGGACCAATTCCTCCGTTTCTCGCACTGACAACCCTTTTGCGACAATCGTTTCGGCTGCATCAATTTGCAATTCGGGTGTTAACGTCAATAAGGCGCGAGCATGGCCCATCTCGATATTGCCTTGTTCTAGCATGGTTTTTACTTCATCTGTCAGCGCAAGTAATCGCAATAAATTAGTCACTGTTGCACGCGATTTACCCACGGCCTCGGCAACTTGCATGTGTGTCATTGAGAACTCATCTAATAACCGCTGCAAAGCAACGGATTCTTCGATAGGGTTGAGATTTTCACGTTGAATATTTTCGATTAACGCAATTGCAACCGCCGCTTCATCAGGGATATCACGAATTAAAGCCGGGATTTCTGTCAGTCCCGCCATTTGTGCAGCACGCCAACGACGCTCGCCTGCCACGATTTCATAACGACCAGTAGTCATTTTGCGAACAACAATAGGCTGAATAACGCCTTGTGACCGGATAGAGCTCGCCAATTCTTCTAGTTTTTCTTGGTTCATTTCCCGACGGGGTTGGTATTTGCCGCGCTGAATCACATTACAAGCGAGCTGGCAAAGCGTGCCTTTTACCCTTTCAGCATAATCTGTTGAGTCACCCGCTTCGATGGATTCATTGGCGGCTGAAAAAGATCCAATTAACAAAGCATCTAACGACTTACCAAGTCCGCGTTTTTTTACCATAATGAAATCCTTGAGGGGCACAAAAAAAGTTTTTTATATACTAATCAATAAGCGCTCGAAAAGAAAAGGAATTCAATATGCTCGCCCAGAAAACATCGATACGTGCATTTTTTGCAATTGATCTCGCTGATGAAATAAAAACCGCTATCAACCAATTTACTCAAGATTTGCAACAATTGTACCTTCCAAATGCCGTGCGTTGGGTTGCGCCAAACAGTCTGCACATCACGCTACAGTTTCTTAAACAAATCTCTAAACAAGACTTAGACAGATTAATTGCCCTGGCGTATCCGGCCATTCAGCAAATCCAGCCTTTCGAATTCACGGTGGGTTCATTACAATTTTTTTCCTCGCGCTTCGCGCCCCGAAATTATTACCTTGGACGCTCAACCCCAAACACAACTAGGCGAGGTATCGAAAATTCTTGGCAATTGCATCACCGCCATAAATTACCCCGCAGAAAAGCGCCAATTTCGCGCTCATATTACGTTAGGCCGTTTTAACTTCAAAATCGCAAAAAATACGGTTGAACTACCAGCGCTATCAATGCCGCCCATGCCAACTTCCAAGCTGACAGAAATTATTTTATTTCAAAGTCAGCCACAACCTTCCTCGTCTCATTACAAACTGCTGCAGCGCCTCCCACTTTCTGGTCAATAAACTGGCTTAATGTGCGAATTGTCACACAAAAAACCCGATATTCCGGTATTTAAGCATTTGTTAAGAATTGTTCTTCTACACTGAATTGTGTGATGGAAATTAATCGCGTTTAGGTGTTACTTCATTAAGGAGTTACCTATGACAAGATTCTCCCAGAACGCCGTCGTTGATAAGTTAAATCAGTATTTAAAAACACGCAAACGAGATCTTGTTCTAGAGTACGGATATTGCCATGGTCTGACGCTGTTATGGCTTTACAAAATGTCCTCGGGTAAAGAAGCTTGGTTTTATGACCTCATTAAAAAAATTGTTTTAGTCAGCTCTCCCAAAGACTTTAACAAACTCGAAATAGACATTGAAAAATTTCTCGCTCACATCGAATGGCTACAAAATTCTTCTATTTATACTCCCGACATTCAACAACCTGATCTTGATAAATTATTTGAAACAGACGCAAAAACAGCATTTTCAGCAGTATTCACACCAAGACAAATGGAAGACGTCATCGAACAAATTGCACGACCCGAGAAAATGATTTGTTTATCTAGCCCAAACCATACAATAGGATTGTTCCTACGTGATAACAACTACTATTTGTATGACTCAAACTACGAAACAGGTGAAGCGAAGATTTTTACTGATAAAAAATTACTTGGCAAAGAAATAGTAACCCGCCTCTACACAAATATCGATATACCCACAACGCGATTATCGTTGCAGATCAATATCCTGAATAGCTCTTTTGCAAAGAAACCCACACAAACCATCAATAAAGCCGCATTTCTGCAGCAATTCATGGATACGACGGAAAATGCACAAGCCACGGATTGTTTTGGCATAAATGCTTTATATCTTGCTTGCGAAAACAATGATATTGAGACAGCAAAATTATTATTGAAAAAGAATATTCCATTAAACCAACAAAACCATGAGGGCAAAACAGCGCTCTATGTTGCAGCAGAACGTGGTTATACAGCATTAGTCAATTTGTTATTAGAGCATGGCGCAAAAATCAACTTATCCGATACAGATCATTGGTCACCGTTATTTTCAGCTATCAACGAGAATCATTACGCAACTGCCAAAGCACTTTTACAAAATAACGCTAGTCTCGAACAGAAAAATACGGCGGGACTGACTGCACTTGAATTTTCTGTGTCTGAAAAAAAATGGGGGATGCTATTACTCATCTTACTTTACACGAAAAATAGTAATAACGAATTACAAAAACAACACGCAGTGATAAACCAACATAAAGACGAGATTCTCAATTCATATCATGATATTAAAACCATTCTTTCTCCCAAGGAAACTACCGAAATCAGTAATGTGTTAAGTCATCTCTTTAATCCACCCTCTTCACAAAAGAATAGTTATATTGGCCGGGAAAACTCGACCGATAAGCGGCATCGTTTTTTTCCTTCTACAAAATCCACGACAAAAAAAATATCGGCAGAAGACGAACCGCCGATCTGTCACATGCCATCGCAATTATCTAGGGGCGCTTAGTCTTTACAGCAATCCCAACTAAGCATAGAATTGCCCGACGTGCATACGATACACAGAAGGATTTATGAAAAGTAAACTGCAAACAGAAACCGCAAACTTTTTAGAATTAAACGGCTCTATTGAAGCCGTTTATTTTGTTTGCTTCGATGAACCTATTTATGAAGCTTATTTTCAAGCCCTAAGTGCATCCAAACATGATTAATCACGACATTTTTCACGTCATCAAAGACCCCGTCCATGGCACCATGCAATTTCGCACGGCTGAAGACAGCTGGATCAAACCATTCATTGATAGCCCCAACTTCCAGCGCCTGCGTCACATTAAACAATTGGGCATGGGGGATTATATTTTTCCTGGGGCGGTGCACACACGCTTTAATCATTGCTTAGGTTGCAGCTATGTGGCCAGCCAAATTGCCAATAAAATTGGCTTGCCTGAAGAAGAACGACAACTCGTCATCATTGCTTGTTTGTTGCATGACATTGGCCATGGGCCATTTTCGCATGCGTTCGAAGATATTTTTCACCATAAATTAATTCGTCATGAAGCGTGGACACCCTTATTTTTAAACGACTATCGACAACCCGAATTTTTTTCAACCTACAACAAACGTAACCCGCGCCATAAATTAACCGAAGAAAAATTTTTGCAAATCGAAGACATGATTATGCATAAATCCCCCAAAAAGCGCGTGCTAGCTGATATTG
>JABDGK010000064.1 GCA_013286085.1 Gammaproteobacteria bacterium
GATTTTTTGAAAGGGTTAAAATTTATTAAATCAATGACGAAAAAGCCTATTGGGATGAATATTATCACGGAAAAATCTTCGAAAGCATATGAAGACAGAATGCGTAAATGGCTAGATATCGCACTAGAAGAGGGAGTACGTTTTTTTGTGACATCGCTTGGTAATCCACGCTGGGTAGTTGATAAAGTCACGCCTTACGGCGGTATTGTTTATCATGATGTGACTGAAAGAAAGTGGGCACAAAAAGCCATTGATTCCGGTGTACATGGACTTATCTGTGTGAATAATAGAGCAGGGGGGCATGCGGGTACACTTTCCACTGAAAAATTGTATGAAGAGTTGGCTGCTTTTCATCTACCGCTGATTTGTGCGGGCGGCATTGGTGAACAACAGTCTTTTCAGCAAGCATTGGACTTGGGATATGCGGGAGTACAATTAGGCACGCGTTTTATTGCAACCACAGAATGCAATGCCCATATTGACTATAAAAATGCGATTATCAAGGCCAGTTCACAAGATATTGTATTGACAGATAAGATTTCTGGCGTACCTGTATCCATTATTAAAACGCCTTACATTGAAAAAATAGGCATTAAGGCGGGTGCTATCGCACGTTTTCTATTAAAGCATCGTCGCACAAAACATTGGATGCGAATGTATTATACATTGCAATCCTTATGGAAATTAAAAAAAGCGTCGATGGAAGGTGGTAGCTACAAAGATTATTGGCAAGCAGGGAAGAGTGTTGATGGTTGTCAGAAAATTTTTTCTGTCCATGATGTGATGCAACAATTTATGTCGGCTAATATTGCAAAAAACGAAGTTATATAATGAGAAATAGATAGATGTCTATTTTAGATGAAATGTCAGTGAATGATGCGATTACTTTATATTATGAAAAACATTATGCGATTCAGCATGGTGATATGATCAAGCTCAGAGAATTAAAAAATAAATATCCACAATTATTTGATGAACAAAAAGATGCGGAAATTCGTGATTTAATTCAATATGCAAAAGCATTTCAGGCTAGTCATCGTTATAGAGAATTACGCAAATTAGAGCTCAAGGCAAAATTAAAAATTGTTACGAATGAAGCTTCTATCGAAGATGATTAATAACAATGTATTTTGATTTTATTTTTCACCTGGGCGAGGTGGCATAGGACATTTTTTGGGGAAGCAGCCTGGCTTGCCGCATCGTTTGCAGGGTGGAAGGTTTTGTTTATCATTCTTTTTCTGCTCTTGTTCTTGTTTTTTCTTTTGTTCATTCTTTTTTCTTAAATCGTCATAGTTGCTCATATTTATTTCTCCTCGTTAGGCAGCAAACAGTTTAGCACGAGATAACAAATACTTAATAGGGGGTATGTTCCCTGATGTCTGGTACGTTAGGAATAGGGACCTGCAAAAATAATTTTGATTGTAATCATTTTTTCTTTATCTCATCAAATAGTTGCTGAATTTCAGGATTTTTCCACATGAGATGTTGGCTAAATAAGCTATTAACCAACATGGCGGCTAATTCTGTTAGCATATTTTTAGCGGCATTTTTTTCAAATGCAGTTGAATGAGTTGCAGTAAAAATATCAGCATTTGCTAGGGCTGCGGCCATCGTACCTTTTCGAATACTTACCCCATTAAGAACCGCATAGTTTTCATGATCTGCTATTATATCTTCTGCTTTAATACCCATAAGTCCCTCATAATGTTAGTAGAATAAATAATTGATTGAATGCTCAATTAAATAATTATATACTTAGTTGAGTATTCAGTCAACTAAATAGACGGTAAGGATTTATATGAGTAAAACAAGACCGCAACGCCCTAGTGCTGATATAACGAGAGATAAGATATTACAAGCTGCACTACAACTATTTATGCAATATGGCTTTGCAGGCACATCAATGGGGAAATTAGCAGAAAAAGCTAAAGTTAACCAAACCCTTATATTTCATCACTTCGGTAATAAAAAGCAGTTATGGCAGCAAGTAAAAGCGACTATTCTTGGGAGCGTAAAAGCATCTCCCATCAATTCTGAACCTAAAAATTTACATCAATTCTTATGCGAGGTAATAGAACAGAGGGTATCTATTTATACTAAATGCCCAAAATTAAAAAGATTAATTAGTTGGCAGAAGCTGGAATCTACGCAAAATAAGCAGAGTATAATTAGTATTCCAAATAGTCCCATTTCACCTTTGAAATGGATAGCACCCATTCAATTTTTGCAAGAGACAAAACTGCTTAACCCAAAATTAAAACCGGAGTTACTGGTTGTCTGGCTCATAGCAAGCATAGATGGAATGTTAGATGATGATCTCGCACTTTTTAAAAATAATCCAAGAAGCCAAAAACAGTATATCAATATGCTTGTTGATAGTTTGGCGAAAGGGCTCTAAAAATTCCAGTAATTTTTATTACTGGCATCAAAAATGCCAGCTCGCACGTGGTTTCAAGTCATAAGTGCAAGTGGCTATTTTGTTGCATGAGACATTTCTCTGGTGAAAATCTCATTAGGTGAGGCGTAATTCAAGCTTCTACGGGGTCTATTATTCAATTTGGCAAAATGATATTTACCTATGATGTGTCTGCCACTCAAATTATCTCAATAGGAATGCTTATTAGAGAAGAACCTTACGGTGACACCCAAACTAATGCCTATTTCGGTGGTCTCTTACCAGAAAGTGAAACGGTAAGAATAATAATAGGCAAAAGATATGGGATTAGCCCCGACTTCACGGACAGCTCACTAAGAAAGTAAACTCTCTGATATTGAGGTGGAAAATGATAAAATCAAAAGAAAGTGTTGTGCACTTACTAATTGAATAATATAACGATTTTTCCTTAATTACTTCATTAATATTTATGCCTAGCAACTTCTATTGTAAGGCAGTTTCCCTGCTATACTTAATGATAAATCTATTGCAAATCTTCATGAACCAAGGGGAGCTCGAGATGACTATTCGTACCTTATTTAACGTAGTATTTATTAATGGGTTGTTAGGAACGAGCTTATTAGCCTATCCCTGGAGCATAGCATTAGCTGCGGATAGTGCAGTGACAATGCCTAACGCAAGTAAAAGCGCAATCATAACACCCTGCCTGACCTCGCTTATCGTAAGCGGTGGGAATGGCGGTAATATGAATGATATTTATTTTCCTCAGCTTGCTTCGACTGTCAATGGCGGATCTTTGTGTGCAGGGAATTATAAAGCGACGGCTACTTGTCTTGTTCATACTGGCGGCGGTTGTGGTGGCTCTAGTTGTGGTTGGAGTATGGCAATATTGGATTCATCAAATAATGCGCTTTCATCGTCAAGTAGTCATAATGGCTGTTTTGCTAGTCATGGAAATATTTGCCAGAATCAAAATGGTGTTACAGTAACGATGAGTAATTTCACGTTCAGCACCAGTAACAATGTCGGTGTTTTTGTGAAGCCAGGACTTGAAAGCGGTGGAGTTGAGATTTGCAAGATTTCTGTATCACCATGATAAATTTTTTAATAATTCTCTTAACTTATCAGCTAATGCTGAGGTGACGATCGGAAGATTTTTTTGATACTGTTCGTGAATATTATTTCCTTTGACAAAATTAGTAATGCCCTTCATGGCAAACATAGGTGTTTGCATTAACATACTGACCCATGCAACGCCGGCTGCTTCCATATCTATGGCAGAGCAATTTTCTTTTATAAACATATTGTAGTCGGTTTGATTATCATCAAAGGAATCGCCGGAACAAACAATGCCGGGTTTGAGACCTATCTTTTTATCGAGTGGTGAAAGCGAAACAGATTGATAACCGCCTAATGCATATTCATGATAGCCTTTTATGGCAAGCCTTCTATCGTAAAAATAAATTTTTTGACTAACATAAATATCTCTTAATTTTGTGCCATTCTGCTCTACCCCACCGGCTGTCCCGATGCTGATGATGAGATCTGGATGAAAATATTCAGCTCCTACATAAGTGCTTAGTGTAGCGGCTTGCGTACCAACATTCTGCACGTGATTGATAGGATCCATGCCATTCATGATGAGTAAAATATCTAATTTATTATATTTACCTCGATAGCTTTGCATGGGTAATTTCGAAAATGAATGATCTACTTTATGTAAATTTAACGTAGAAATAATGGGTTTTGCTTCGGAATCCATAGCGATGACAAGCAACACTTTTTTTACATGGAGTTTATTAAGCGTTGTTGCTGACTCTGCGTGCGCTAATGACGCACTAAAAATAACAGAATACAGTAAAAAAATAACATGTATCAATGTCGGCATAGGTATTGGCTCTACTAAAAATAGGCCATTATAACCTATTGTAATCAAAAATGGTGCGTGATTATTTATGATAATCACGCACCAGGTTAACTTTATTCATTACAATCAGACGTTACTATTTGACAAGAACTGTCTTTGCATTCGATTTTAGCTTTTTCTTCCGCAAGTTTTTTTGTAGCACCAATGCCTTTACCGGTTGATTTAGCAGATATAGCAAAAGCACCACATTCTTGATAAGAAACCATGATTTTGCATTGTTTACCGCCGCCATCACTACAGAATTTTTTGGCATTGGTTTCAGCTTCATTTTTTGATGAGCCACCTCCAGTTCCATACGCTGGACTTGTTTCACCTGCAATATCATCGACGGCAATCGCACCCCAATTACCATTTTTAGGTTGAGCTGATGTGGCGGTAGCTGCTGGTGTTTTGGAAGTGTCACCTACAGTAAATTTAATTGTTTTCACAATAGTGCCATCAACAGAAATATCAATACGGTATTTCCCTACTGGCCAACCATTGTTGGGTTTCGACATGCTAAATTTTCCACCCCAATAACTGCCTGGTAGAGTACTCAGCATTTTTGCTTTGAAGTCTTTTGTGAGGGTTAAGGTAGCTTCATCAATTTTATAATTAGGTGGTGCAGCATTATTAGTATCTTCGGCAATCCAAGTACCTTTGATTGTCTGCCCTTCTTTGAGCTGATCAGATTTCCACGCGATATAAATCATGGGCGTGTCTTTGGTGAAAGCTTCTGTGGCCGGTCCTGGGTTATCATCAGACATTTTATCAGTGAGGACGGTGTCTATTTTTATAGGATCGTTAGCAAAAATTGATGTGTTAAAACAGAATGCAGAAATAAAAATAAAGAACAAAACGCTAACTTTCGAGTATAAAATTCTCATAATTTACTCCCAAGATTTGATTGTAAAATTATAACATGTCTCTTTAAAGAGTGCATTTCTAAACCCTTGCAAAATTAGCTGATATGCGTTAGGACGGTTAACAAGCCAGTTAAAGTACTTCGCCCTGTGCCACCATTACTTTTTATATAACCTTGGTCTTTAGCTATTTCAATCCCTATGTCAGCCCATTTAATTAAACGAATAGTGTAGTTAGCATAATAGCGCGATCTGGGCATGCCAATGGCGAAAGCGGTGCCATAGACTCCCGCAACAGATTGAGTAGCGCTGCCTGAAGCTTTACCTAAAGCGACGGATTGAGCAGAGCCTTGGTAACCCAATCCAAAGCGGGTTGAGTAATGCATGATATTAAAATGATATCCGGCATTGAATCCCCAGGTCGCTGGTTTTGCTCCTCTGAAACTTAATCCGCTATTGGTCGTGAAGGGAATGTCTAAAACCGAGAACGCATTTAACGCGTTGGCATATTTCACGCTGGCATCAAAGTTATGCCAGTTAAAGATGGCATGCAAATACAGAGCGGAAACAGCAGTATGGTAATTACCACCATTTAACGAGCTGCTATTAGCCACCGTGGATCCGGGATAGAGTGCGCTTACCAGATTGCTGATGTATCCCGCTCCAATGCCATACCCAAATTGGTTATCTTTTTTTAGGTACTCGATATTTATACCGTAATTATTGACTTTGTTTGAATTGGGCTGCGCGGCTGCATTTAATCCTCTAAAAGCATAAATGGAACTATTCCATCCTTTCCAGTCTATGCCCAAGGATGCCAAAGTTTGACGCATGAGGGTTAATAATTGTGTGGTACTTTCCAGGTAAGAAGAATCATCTAATCCGCCAAAGTCTACCCAGCGGCGTCCTGCGATTAAATAAAATGGTGTTTTATGGGTATCCGCAAAGGTGAGGAAGGCTTGGTCTACAAATAAAGTATCTCCACCGCCATCTGGGCTGCGAATAAATGCAGGGGAGGTTTGTTGATAGGAGGTAGTGATCAAGGCGTTTAGCCAATCTGCGAGTTTTGCATTGGCTGTCACACTAGCTAGGGTTACGCTAAGGTCACTTGACGCTGGACTGCTGCCAATATTGCTGGGAATGATCCCAATAGTAGTGGGAGTATGGTTAGCAGCGAATCCAGTAACGTTGAGGATACCTGATAAAGCAATTCTATCTTGCCAATACTTATAATTGAGACCAGTCTCCGCTTGTGTTATTGCAGGAAGCAGGTAAAGCAATACCAATAATAATGTTGATCTTTTCATGTTTTATAGTTTCGCGCCCAAGTTTTATTGGGGGTCTCCCTTGATCAAGGACCAATAAAGACGCATTAAGTCATCATACTGTAACGGTTTGATGATGTGTCCTGCCACGTTTAATCCCTTGATGGCTAATTTATCGTGTGAGGTATACGCCGTTGTTAAAAGATAAACTGTGATATGTTTGAATTGAGAGTCACTTTGCAGTTTTTGTAAAAATTCAATACCACCCATCTTAGGCATATTGATATCAAGTAGAATTAAATGGGGCGGTATTATCTTTTCTTGCCCATTAGTACCGTAAAGTTTATCTAATGCTTCAATACCATTTTTAGCAATGTCCAGTTTGAGGGGAAAATCAAATTTTTTGATTTCGCGTTGGACGCTTTGAATGTCTACGTCATCATCTTCAACGAATAAAATATGAAATTGAGAACCGTTTTCAGCCATGTTTGCTCCATCAAATTTCCCAGTATCGTGAATTTTTGAGCCTAACATAAATATAGAAAATAGATCAATCAATTGCTACGATGTTATGAAATGTCTCTAGGATGGTGATGTGTTTCTTAAATCCAAATTACAACAATTTATCGCATCACACCTGGTATTAGCTTGTGGTATTTATTTGATAATCGCATCTTTGATTATTCTTGCTTGGCTGCTTCTGGTTTCACCAGAATTTAAAAAAATGCCCGATAATTTTGTATATTCAGCTAATATTTTATCTCTAGACAATTTTTATGATGCAAAAGCCCAGCAATTTGAAGGGCAACATATTTCCAAAACCGTATTTAGTTTTAATGTGGTTGGCAAGGAACCCAACTATCTCGTTATTGATAATTCATTTAAAGTGAGAACATTGAGTGATAAACCCATTTTCGCTGTTTCTCGGCGTTATTTTATAGATCCTTACAATGAACATCAGATGGAAAGGCCTTCCGCTGAAAAGCGCGATGGGTATTTATTCGCTCCACATTATGCGACTAAACAACCCTATTATTATTGGCATGTTAACTATGATGCGCCTGCTTTAATGGTATTCAGTAATACGGAAAAAATTAATGGATTAACCGTTTATCATTTTATTGCACATTATGAAGCAGATCAAACAGCTAACCTGACAAATTTACCGGATGTGCCTGAAAAGCGCGGCATCAAAACAGATATACATTTGCAACTGTGGATAGAACCAGTTTCAGGTTGGCTAATCAAATATCAAGATAATACGCTGGCTTATTATTATGACCGAAAAACAGGCCAACGTTTAGAACCATGGAATAGTTTTACCAATCGCTATACCCAAAGCAGTATCGAAGAAAAAGTGCAGGAAGCTTCAAGATTAAAATGCAAATTTCTTTTTGTGGATTTTGTGATACCGCTTTTAATTTTGATTTTGCCAATATTAGGTTATTTTAGCTTAGTTATTCAAAAATTTTTTCAAAGAGTATTGTCTGCTATTACAAATTACTATATGAGCTACTTGCTTCCTATTGTAATTACTCTGCTAACTATACTATTAGTTGGTATTAGTGCTGGCTCCTTATATTATATATTTTGGTATAATCCAGAGACTTCAAAATTTACTATAGGGATATCAGAGTGGAATGATAGCTATAGTTTACAGTCAGCGATTCAAGGCTTTAAAGCTGGATTAGTTGAATATGGATTCGAAGAAGGAAAAAATATCGAATTCATTATAAAAAATCCGCATGCAGACGTATTGGAACAAATTAATATCATACAGTC
>JABDGK010000065.1 GCA_013286085.1 Gammaproteobacteria bacterium
TCATCGGTGTCTTTTAAACTAGAACCACCCGTCGATACAATCACCGGCCGTTTCGTTTGCGCAATTTTTTCAATCAGTGGCCAATCATTAATAGAAGAGCTAGCAACTTTGATAATAGGCATGTTGAAGGTTTCACAAAGATCAACCGACACATCATCAAAGGGTGTCGCCATAGGAATGCAACCACCATCGACAATGGCTTTCACCATCACGGCATAATCATTTGTTGTCAGCTTGGTATCACGCGTTTTTTTAATATAACGAATGTCATTATTTTGATGATAATTTTGGTGTATAAAATGATCCACGTCGCGAAATTGTAGTTTAATAGCCGCACGTACATTATTGAAACGGGCAATTTTGCTATACTCATCAATTATTTTTAGGCCCCGCGCAAGCTTGCCAAGATGATTATTTGCTAGCTCGAGCACAAACAAGTTTTCAAAAATCGTATTTCTCATCCCTGAACCTCAAAATCCATTTGGGTATTGCTGCCGATTCTATCATAAAGTCTTGCAACAGGCCTATTCTTCCGGTATCAAATCAATCAACATATTTTCAATTAATTCATGCCGCTCCAAAAATGGCGCCAAATCTTCCAATGGTTTTGAAACCATGCGT
Organism: Gammaproteobacteria bacterium; assembly: GCA_013286085.1. Classification (GTDB taxonomy): domain Bacteria; phylum Pseudomonadota; class Gammaproteobacteria; order DSM-16500; family DSM-16500; genus UBA5158. Next base: position 622 of record JABDGK010000065.1, read on the forward strand.
CCATCGGCCAAACGCTTGGAACTCATCTTGGGAGCAAATGGTTGTTCTGTCGTTAACATAATCTCACAAAGCGCTGGCTTGTTACTTACCATTGCAAAAGCAATACTGTTATTCAAATCATCGTGCGTTTCCGCTCTGGCATATTGCATCTCATACGCATGCGCGATTTTTTCCACACTTGGAAAAAACAAACCATTGTCTTGGCTAACACCCACTAAAGGCAATCCAAAAAAATTCGTTTGCGTTTGGCGTATAGAATGATAGCCATTATTGTTTAAAACAAAAATCTTAATCGGTAATTGATAATAGCGAATCGTCGCTAATTCTTGAATATTCATTTGCAAACTACCATCCCCTGCCAAACAAATGATTTTTTGTCTGCCAGATCCAAAACAAGCACCAATCGCTGCCGGCAAATCATAACCCATGGATGCGCTACCCGAATTGGAATACAACCGCTGATTGCGCTTGATTTTTAAGGCTTGAAAGGCAGCAATACAGGCGGTTGCATTCGCCGTCACAATAATCTGTCCCTCATCAAGATGATCATTCAACACATCAATAAAACAATACGGGTTAATGGAATCTTCACGTTGCCAATATTCTTTTAATACGACAGGATATTTTTCTTTTCGGGTTTTACACCAGGCTAACCACGTTGGTTTTTCACGTGCTGGGTACTTCTCTATGGCGGGTAATAATTGCTGAAAAAAATCCGCCAAATCACCATGAATGGGTAAGTCAATTTTTACTGTTGGTTTTTTCAGTTCAACAGCATCAATCTCTACCGCAATTTTATAGGCTGCTCTTGCAAAGGTTTGCCAATTATAGCCTATCTGCCTGATGTTCAGCCGGCAACCTAATACAATTAATAAGTCGGCATTTTGTACCGCAAAATTACCCGGTCGATCACCCACAGTACCTGGTCTACCCACATAATAAAGATGATCTTCGGGTAACACATCATGCGCATTGAATGCTGTTACCACGGGAATTTTTAGCGCTTCTACCACTTTTAAAAAATCATAGTATGCGCCTGACAGTCTAACCCCCGTGCCTACCATCAACACAGGCCGTTCAGCTTTTTGAATTTTTGCCAGCACGTCTTGAATGATAGATGCATCTATTCGGGGTGGCTGCTGTTTTTCAGCGGCAGGAAAATCGTATTCACGCAAACGATTTTCATCCACCATGGCGCCTTGAATATTGAGTGGAATATCTAACCACACCGGGCCAGGACGTCCTTTCGTGGCCATGTATAAGGCTTTTTGCAATTCGTATTTGATTTCATTCGGATCGGTAATCATGACAGCGTACTTCGTCATGGGCTGCACGGTCGGCACAATCGTATATTCTTGATCGCCCATTTGACGTAGCGGCAACCCAACTCCGGGTACTGTCGTATCATAACGCACCTGTCCCGACAACACTAACATGGGGATCGAATCAGTCCATGCGCCAAATACACCATTTAATGCATTAATACCGCCAGGACCGGATGTGACATTGACCACTGCCAATTTATTCGTTAAACGCGCATAACTTTCTGCCGCCATCGCACAAGCTTGTTCGTGATGATTAAAAACTATTTCTAATTTTTTATGTTTTCCCAGCGAATCATTTAAATGCATCGCACCACCGCCAGTTACCATAAAGACATGCTCAACGCCTTCTTCTACTAAATAGTTGGCGATAAAATCACTGACTTTAATCATTCTTTTCTTTCCTGTTTGAGTATATGCCAAGCAATCGTTTTCGCAATTGCTTCATGTAAATGGATACCTGCTTTCATATTTAATTCACGTTTTGCACGTTGCACCGAAGGCACATAACGTTCTGCCAATCGCCCTGGCAATGCTTGCTGCATGATTTTCACACTGCAATGTGGAGAAAAATGCTGCGCAACTGCATCCGCTAATTCACGAATAGAAAACGCCTCATCAGAACCCACATTATAGGGAACACACGATTCTCCCACTTGCAAAATCTGTAATAACCAAACAACCAAATCTGTTGCGTATTGATAGGAACGATAAGGTGTCCCGTCGCCATTCACAATAATATCTTTCCCTAGCAAACCATCCCGAATAAAATTTCCTATCGCAAAATGAATATCCAATGGCAAATAAGGTCCCACGAATGCAAAACAACGCGCAATTTTCATGGCTATTGCATGTTGCTTAGCATGCGCGATACACATATTCTCTGCAGCACGCTTACCCACTGCATAGGCCGTGTTAGGATCTAATGGGTTTGGAGAACCAGGATAGTCTTCGTCTATATAACGTAACTCTGGGGGTTGTCGCCCGTAAACAGCACCTGAACTTAAAAATAAAAATTTTTCTGCTTGTGAACATACCGAAAAATCTAAGGTTCTTTGTGTGCCTTGCAAAATAGTTTCTAGCATTAATTCTGGATTTTCTTGATTAAGCTTAGCACTCGCATCCGTGGCACCATGAATGACATGCGAAAACTTTTTTTCTGGGAAAGTAAAATTTCTTACATCGCCTTGCAACAATTGCAAGGCTGGATCTTGACCTAAGTGAGGTGCTTTTTTTATAAATTTATCGGCATCACGAGTTAAAACAGTCAAAGACAAATCTAAATTTAAATGACGATTCGCCCATAACACTGTTTCAACCAACCACGTACCAATAAAACCAGTGCCACCGGTAATAAAAATATGTTTATTGCGTAACGCTGGCCATACGGCTGACGTATTTTCTAAAATATAATTTAAGTCAGATGCTAAAGTGTGTTGAGACATTATTTTTCCTAACTAGAAAACGTCCTGTGAAAAACCATATGCTTATTTAAGATATATCCCGTTATTGCCGTAACTGGCAACCCCGCTGCACCGATAAGATACAAGTTAGAAGAGAAAAATGTGCCTATTTTAATGATTGCGATACCTAACAAATAAGTGATCAAATAGACACTGAGAAAACGCCCCAGCAATCCATTTTTCGTATGCATAAAAACATACGTACCAATAGTATGAAAATTAAAAAATACACCCAGACAGCTAGCTAGCAAACAGGCGAGCACATAATGCAACCCGAGATAAATAAATAAGGCATACAGAAAATAACCTACTGCCGTATTGAGAACGCCAATACAAAGAAAGCGTAAAAATTGATTTCTACGAAAAAAATCGGGTAAAAAGCGGAAACTTAAGCAATCATTATCCATTTCGATTGTCGCCTTGACTAATCATCGCAGTATATTACTATACCCTCTTCACCTCAAGATGCTTGGAATAAAACATCTCATGCCGGCAATCAATACAACACGTAGCTTATCAAAGGCACTGATTTTATTAACCAGCCTATTTGTTGGCGCACAGCTCGTATTTTTATTTGTTAGCGCCCTGACATCGAAAATGTTTGATACTGCCGTGGCATCGTCCATTACAGCACAAATTTTACATTCAAAAATTTTTATCACCGGTGTCGCTCAGCTTTTAGTGAGTCAGCTCCTAATTTATGCTGGGTTGATTTATCTCGTTTGGTATACAAGTACAGCATTAGGCGAGCAATTTGCATTACGCCAACATACCACTTATAGGCTCGGGCTCATCGTGCTCATCACCAGTTTTGTATTTATTCTTAGTGCGAATTATTGTTTAGCGCCACATTCGTTTTTTGCGAACCTCATGCGAGATAATTTTTTTCACGATCATTTAGATGATCTGCCTGTACGCTATTTTTATTTTTTGAGTGGCTGGATCTTATTGGCTATCGGTTGCTTGGCTAGCACACACCTCTTATTTAGCCTTTTTCGTCGACAACATCTGATTCGTCACACAACGATGTTAGTGCTACTCTCGGGATTAGTACTCATCACAGGAATGAATACTTGGCTTTCTAAACCCACCCCCATCAACATAGCGACAACAGAAAAACCCAATATCATCATCATTGGCATTGATGCTGTCAGACCTGACTTTGTTGGGTTTTATAATAAAGCTGTGACGCATACGCCAAACATAGATGCTTTTTTGAAATCCGGCATTCACTTTTCTAATGCATACACTGCATTACCCCGCACGTTTCCATCCTGGACCAGCATTCTCACTGGCACCTACCCTATTCACAATCATGCTCGCGGCAACAACATCGATTTGGCTGAGCTTAATCTTCAGAATACATTGCCAAAAATACTACAGCAACAAGGCTATGAAACAATTTACAGCACGGATGACACGCGCTTCAACAATACGAATGAATTACTGGGTTTTGATCGTGTGATTACGCCACCCATGGGTTTAAATGATTTTCTGATCGGGACGATGAATGATTTTCCTCTCTCCAATTTATTGGTTCCAACCGCAATCGGCCGATTACTTTTTCCTTATAATTATGCCAATCACGGCACACCTATTACCTACAGCCCAAACAACTTCCTGCAATTACTGAATCAAACGCTGAGTCACCGCCAACACAAGCCTCTATTTATCGCTGTCCATTTGACAATGACACATTGGCCTTTTTATTGGTTTAACGATCATCTTTCTTCTATCTGTCAAGAACTCTGCCGCTATCAAGCAGGGATTGCTGCAGCAGATACGCAAATGGCGGCTGTGATGAATTCCCTACAAGCGAACAAACTACTGGATCACGCAATTGTCATCTTGCTGTCGGATCATGGCACGGCGATGGGCTTACCGGGTGATCGCATGACAGCAGCGGATCATTACCAAGGTAACAAAAACAATATCAAGCAACTCTCCGTCATGAAATATAGCGGCACACCGGATCAAAGCACTGATTATCAACATGACTATGGCGTTGACACATCCTATGGTTATGGCGGTGACATACTGAGCATGAAGCAATACCATGCTTTACTTGCATTTCAAGGTTATGGCATCAACATCGGTCAGCCTCATGACGTACAGGATCGCGTCTTACTCATGGACATCGCACCTACTTTGCTGGAATTATTAAAACTTTCACCCCTGGCCAATACCGATGGTATTTCACTGCAGCCTTATTTATTGAATACTTACCCAGGTAATCAATCGAATCAACGACCTTTGTTCCTAGAGTCGTCATTTACACTCGAGGAAATTGAAAAAGAAGGCATTTCAGCCGCAAAAGTACTTGAAAAAACCGCCAAACTGTATCGCATGGATCCCAAAACAGGTCTCGTTTTTATTAAGCGTGATGCAGAAAGAGGCATGAATCAAAATAAGCAGCAAGCCATTCTACAAGGCGATTGGTTGTTAGCACATTTACCAGAAGCTGCAAAAAACCGGCTTGTTGCTACCAAAAATGGTAGCACGCTGTATGAGGCTTATATCATTCCACCACGTTTTGTTTTAATCAATATGAAAACAAAAAATTGGACGCTGGAGCTTGATACTCACTTCGCTCACACCGCCCCACTGCAATCTTTAAAAAATCAGCTGGATAAATTTTATGGCGCGGAAGTGACCAATCGCCCGCCCACTTAAATCTCTTTATTCTAAGTCAATTAGAGTGTAAAATTCGTTCAACAAAACCATGATAGATAGAATACAGCCCATGACAGACCGCAACATTCCAATTCTTACTCGCCAAGATATTGATTCAGTGCTTGATGCATACAAAGAACTCAAATTTTTTCGCCTCTCCAACGAAATGCAAGCACTAGCAAAACTTCGCTCCACTTTTTCAAGTAATCCGTTAACGGCCTTTAATCTGTATCATGTATTAAGAGTTATTGCCGCTATCGATCCAGATAAAAGCCCAAAAAGTTTTAAAATAGTCGCACGTCTAATCAACAAATTTCATGCGAATGACATCGCTGCAGTCAAAGCACACTTGCATGAAAAGTCAGAATTTTTACAAAATTCTTTTGGCACTGTATTAAAAAGTCCAGCAGAGTACGCGCTTGATACAGCATTTTCTGCCTCCTTACTAACGAGATTGATGGAGGATAGCACAAAATTTTATTCGACAAATTATAACGCCTTTTATGGTGCGCGCGAGCTAATCGTTAAAAGCATTTTGGCCATCGGCAAAAATAAACTCTTTGCTTCTATACTTCATCAAGCTTATGAAAACTATCCCAAAGCGAATCAACTGGCTGATGATCCGACACTTATTATCGGTCTACTGAAACCACTGTTTGCCAAACCTAACCTGAAGGTCGCTGCACCGATAGAAGAAGAAAAAGAAGAACCGACACCACCGATCTTTCACGAAGAAGTTAGTCTCAATCCAGATGCGAATCTACCACGCCCATAACTGATTACATATTGGCCACAAAAAACGGCATCTATGATTACCCAGCATTTAGGTGATTTCTTGAAAGATTCTCCTGCCATCTGATTGACAACCCGCCCAGAAGCAGGCATATTACCACCCTTTATTGGATTCTAACGCTGCGTAAAGTGGGTCATTTTTTCTTAACTTTACGCCTGTAAAACTAACATGAGATTTTTGGAGGCATACCTTGGCTAATACTGCACAAGCGAAAAAACGTGCGCGTCAAGCAGAAAAACACAGAGAACACAACGCAAGCTTGCGTTCAATGGTACGTACTTACTTGAAGAAGGTTTATGCCGCTGTTGAAGCTGGCGATAAATCCACTGCAGAAACCAGCTTTTCGGCTGCCGTTCCTGTTATCGATCGTATGGCTGATAAAGGTCTGATCCACAAGAATAAAGCTGCTCGTCATAAGAGCCGCCTGAGCGCACACATCAAAAGACTGGGTGGCGCAACAACCACAGCAACTGCAAAGGCGCCAAAAGCAGCTAAAACTGCTAAAGCGACCACAGCTAAAGCTGCAAAAGCACCTGCAAAAACCGCCAAAGCAAAAACCACAAAGACAGCAAAAGCGGCTGAATAAGCCAACTCTGCTGTTCTTACAATAAAAAACCCGCTTAACGCGGGTTTTTTATTTTTTTGTAACGAGAAATCATATCCTACAACTCAGTATCATCTATAAACGTTGGCGCCACATCTTTCACAGATTCCAGATGCGCCATCGCCGCACCGGCCAATTCAGCAGTACCCGCATGGCTTAAGCCTGAAATAATAAACACCTTACCCTTCCACTTCAAACGCTTCAGAATATCGGCACACAAGGCATCTGCTTCTTCTGGCAGTAATAAATCGATCTTATTCAGCACCAACCAACGCTCTTTGGCCATCAACTCAGGGCTAAATTTTTCTAATTCTTTGGTAATGGCTTTGACATGCTCAACGGGATCACCATCATCAACCGGCAAGATATCTACCATATGCAACAATAAACGCGTACGAGAAACATGTTTTAAAAAGCGAATACCTAAACCCGCTCCCTCAGCAGCCCCTTCAATCAAACCAGGAATATCTGCCAAAACAAAGCTTTGGTTCTGCGCTACACGTACCACACCTAAATTTGGGTATAGCGTTGTAAAAGGGTAATCTGCCACTTTAGGACGGGCTGCTGACAACGCATGAATCAATGTTGACTTACCGGCATTAGGCATCCCAACTAACCCGACATCGGCTAATACTTTGAGCTCTAGGCGCAAGTTACGGCGCTCACCTGGTGATCCTGGAATAGTGCGACGGGGAGATCGATTGACGCTACTT
>JABDGK010000066.1:0-6221 GCA_013286085.1 Gammaproteobacteria bacterium
TGGATTCACGTTAGAAAACATGCGCTTTGGTGATGTTCATAATTTATGGGCCCGACATGGCACCAAAGAGCCTCTGCTGGTTTTTGCAGGCCATACCGATGTTGTTCCTACTGGCCCACGCGAACATTGGGAGTCTGATCCATTTGAACCTACGATTCGTGGTGATTATTTATTTGGCCGCGGCGCTGCCGACATGAAAAGCGGTCTCGCTGCGATGATTATTGCCGCCGAAAATTTTATTAAGAAAAATCCATCCTATCCTGGCTCGATTGGTTTTTTGATTACAAGTGATGAAGAAGGCCCAAGCATCGATGGCACACAAAAAGTCATTGCCGAACTCGTCAAACGCAATGAAAAAATTGATTTCTGCATCATTGGTGAAGCAAGCAGCGATCAACAATTAGGGGATCAAGTGCGTGTTGGGCGCCGTGGTTCTTTACACGGCAACTTAACGATTCATGGCAAACAAGGCCATGTTGCGAATCCACACCTGGCAGATAATCCCATCCATTCAAGTGCAGTTGCAATACAAGCACTCACCACAGAAGTATGGGATCATGGCAATGAGCACTTCCCGCCAACGACATTTCAAATTTCCAATATTCATGCAGGAACCGGGGCTACCAATGTTATTCCTGGCGAGCTCTCTGTGATATTTAATTTTCGTTTTTCCACTGCGGTCACGGTAGATGACTTACAAAAACGCGTAACAGATATTTTGAATCGCTACCCATTAACATTCACCTTGCGGTGGGAATTATCCGGTCAGCCTTTTCTCACGAAACAAGGCAAATTAATTCATGCAACCCAAGCCGCTATTCAAGAAGTGACTGGACTCCATACCATTTTATCAACCGGTGGCGGCACTTCTGATGGTCGGTTTATCGCACCCACTGGCGCTGAAGTCGTGGAAATTGGTCCTCGCAATGCAACGGCGCATCATGTCAATGAAAGCGTCAATATTGCAGACCTAGACAGACTAACATTGATTTATGAAAGAATAGCCGAGAATCTGTTTAAAATATAAGCACTCCAATTTTCGGTAGAATATGATACAATTCACAATAAGTTATATTATTTTAAATCGAGTGACGAAGCGATGCCTATACAATCTCTAAACAACATAGCAAGCTATAAAACAGCCACTACTCGCAAGAGTAAACGACAATTTCAAGACGCTATTATATGTTTTAACGATGCATTAGCAACACTAGCGGATACACCCAACAATAAATTAGATCGCGCCTACATCCATACACAAATTGCCGAATGTTACGCTCAGATTAGCATCAGTCAAATATTTAGCGGCCCTGCACAAACACTAAGTCAGCTGCTGTTAGACGACCCACAACAACACGCTGCACTCTATTCATTTCGTGAACATATTGATAAAGCTAAGACTCTCCATCAAGCTGCAGCAACCTCAGCTCAGTTTGCGAAAACAGTAAATGACGCAATTACTGCGGCCAAAGAGCTTCTATCCAGACGAATTGTCGACAAAACCAAAGCACTTTTATCCAAACGACTTTTCGACAAAACCAAAATACAGTTAGTCTCTCCATCAGAACGGATGCTAAGCAAAGAATTTGTTACGGATGCTCTCGAAAAAATTGAGGCTTATCATAAACGTTATCGAGATTTTCTGGTTAGCGATTACCAAAGTTATATGATTAATATCATTGATACTTTTGTGAATGCCGCCATAGAACGAGCCAGCGAAGAAAAAGCTCACGAAAAACAGATTTATTATTATCAGCGCTCGATTGAAATTAACGATGCATCTTCACAGTTATTCAGTGACAATGCATTCGTCAAACCAGCCGAGTTTTGTTTTAATAAATGGTATGCTCAAGAACAAATCGCGATTCTTTCTAGCAATCGCGCCGAGAAAATATCGCAATACAAAAGTATTCTTGATGAATTTGATGCTCTATTTAAAGATAATAATAGACTCTCTACTTACAGACCAACACAATATGCTTATGGCGTCTATTACGCTTATAAAGCACATCAAGCACTGTCACAACTATCCACTACCGAAGAAGCTCGCGCAAGTCATCGCAACAAAGCCAATGAACTCAAAACAATTTTTGTGGCTGAAAAAGAAAAGAATCTCATTTTTCCAGAAGAGCTTCCAGAACGACATGCAACAAACATGCTAGTTGCATTACATGACTTAGCACCACTGAAGAAGCGCCCACGCCCATCTTTCGTTACAAAAGATAGCAGCTCTGATGAGGAAAGCATGAATAGCGAAACATCCGATGAAGACGCTGAATCGGATTATGAGCAAGAATCAAAAGAGGAAACACAGCCTAGGAAAAAGCGCAAACAACCAACCGTATCTTCTTCTGATAGCTCTTCTGATAGCTCTTCTGATAGCTCTTCTGATAGCTCTTCTGATAGCTCTTCGGACAGTGATTCAGATGATGAAGAATTTGATGCACCGCTTCAAAAACTTAGCAAAGCTGCGGCACAAAAAAAACAGCAAGCGGCTTCTGCATCGGCTACCATGCAATTTTCTCCAGCCCTAGCCGCTCGCCAGGAAGATTATACTAACGACATGATTTTATCCGCCCTAGCGGGACGCCTCAACGCTGAAATTGCAAGTAACAAGGTGATTATTTTCGGTGACGTAAAGTTCAGCAATATTTTTAACGACATTGAGACTAAACGAGTACAGCAACAAACAGCATTAAAGAATGGAAAAGCAGTGGCATCCCATTTTCTTTTACCCATTCATATACAAGAGCATCATTGGATTGCTCTGTCGGTAAACTATCTCCAAGGATTTGATAAACCGCCGGTTATTCATTTCGCGAATCCATTATCAACTCGCATTCCAAAGCATATTTGTGATGGTTTTCCCAATAGCCACATTCAAGGCCCTGAGAAACTATATCAAAATAATACTTACGATTACGGCCCCATAGTCGTCGCGATCTTAGTAAGCCTGGGGAAAACGGGGAATTTTCCGGCTCCCGATTCACTAAATATTGCTGCCCAACGTGCTGAAGATAGAAGACACTATCAACAAAGCCAAACGAATTCCCGCCGTTCCTCAGCAAACAAACCGGGGGCTCGCTAAAATTTAAACGTAACGTAATACATAAAAACCAATATTTGATCATGTAATAATCAATTAGCTAGCGTAGGGTGGACAAAGCGCAGCGTGTCCACCGGATGATGGTAGACACGCTGCGCTTTGTCCGCCCCACATTGCTCCGCAAAAGCATTTTTCTAATTGCACAATACCGCATTCTGGTTTAACCTAACGCTCCATTAAAGCGGGAGAGATGTCCGAGCGGTTTAAGGAGCACGCCTGGAAAGCGTGTGTACGTTAATAGCGTACCGAGGGTTCGAATCCCTCTCTCTCCGCCAGTTAGTTTAACGTTATGGTAACCAGTGTTGGTCGTTTCGCGGTGATATGTTGTGAACCCCGCCAGGTCCGGAAGGAAGCAACGGTAATAACAGATTCAGGCGCCGAATTTTGGCTGACACTGGGGACCACCAGTTTCTCAACCAATTATTTTTCTCCCCTCTCCCATTTATGGGAGAGGGTGAGGGTCAATTGTAAACCACATTCCTTCATAAAAAATGTGGTATCTCCAAACCCTCATCCCCACCCTTCTCCCACTAGCGGGAGAAGGGAGAAACAAAGCCCTTTGTTATAAAAAAGGATGTTGCAACAATGAGCTATCAAGTCCTCGCACGTAAATGGCGTCCCCATAACTTCCTCGAAATGGTTGGTCAAGAACATATTCTACGTATGCTCACCAATGCACTTGATAATCAACGTTTACATCATGCTTATCTATTTACAGGTACCCGTGGTGTTGGCAAAACAACCCTCGCGCGTATTTTAGCGAAATGCTTAAATTGCGAATCTGGCATTACATCTAACCCTTGTGGCACATGTGGCATCTGCCAAGCTGTTGATGCGGGTCGTTTCCTGGATTTATTAGAAATTGATGCGGCTTCACGCACCAAAGTCGAAGACACACGCGAACTACTTGATAATGTCCAATATGCGCCGACCCAAGGCCGTTACAAAATTTATCTCATCGATGAAGTGCATATGTTATCGGGGCATAGCTTTAATGCTCTCTTAAAAACACTGGAAGAACCACCCGAGCACGTTAAATTTTTATTAGCAACAACCGATCCCAAGAAACTCCCCGTCACGATTTTATCGCGCTGCTTACAATTTAATTTAAAACGTGTGCCGGTTGAGCAAATCACTCAACATCTTCAACATATTTGCACGACGGAAAATATCCAATTTGATACAGCGGGTCTTGAACAATTAGCGCAAGCAGCCGATGGCAGTCTGCGTGATGCACTCAGCTTACTGGATCAAGCTATTGCGTTTTGTCGTGATAATGTGACAGCGGATGATGTACGTCGCATGTTAGGCAATGTTGAGCAAGATTATATTTTTAGATTAGTCACCGCTCTCGCTGAACAAGATGGCAAACAATTATTAGCGGAAATTACCGCACTTTCTGAACATGCTCCCGATTTCGATCAGATTCTTGAAAATGTATTATCGTGCCTGCATCAAATTGCTATCACACAAACCATTCAAGCACTACCAGAGCATCATGCTACTATTGCGGCATTAGCAAAACGCTTATCACCTGAAGATGTGCAACTCTATTATCAAATTGCCTTGATTGGTCGACGTGATTTATCGCTCGCGCCAACACCACGCCATGGCTTTGAAATGATTATGTTGCGCATGCTCGCATTTAAACCTGCCACACTCATTGAAACTAAAACAGCGCCGGCAACAAATACGCCAAGAATCACACCCACAAAACCCATTACGCCAACAGAAAAACCCGCTGCACAACCTGTCACAACACCAGCCACTATTGCCGACAATTGGACTGATATTTTAGCAAATTTAGGCCTCGCTGGCATGACGTATGCATTAGCCGCTAACTGCGCTCTCAACAGTATTATCGATAATAAAATTCAGCTCAGTTTATCGAAAAAACACGCCCCTATGCTCAATCCGAAATCCCAAGAGCGTATTCAAGAAGCGTTAACACGCTACTTCAATAAACCGATGTCATTGCAAATTACATTAAGCACTGCCGAATTAAACACCTCTGCAAAACAGCAAGAAACCGCACAAAAAACCCGTCATGCCAGTGCGGTTGAAGCGATTACGGCTGATAATCATGTGCAAAAAATTATGGATGTGTTTGGGGCAACGTTAGATATCAACTCGATTAAAGCAATCGATCCGGCGTAACTTATCGGTGGACAAAGCGCAGCGTGTCCACCGTTTGGCCCAAAGAAAACAGAGAGATGGAGCCTCTTAAATATCTCTGTTAGAATAGGCCCTACGTTGAATTTACCTTTGTGGAGATAGCAAAATGAACAAGCCTGCTTTAGGCGATTTAATGAAAAAAGCCCAAGAAATGCAGAAAAAAATGCAAGAAATCCAAAAACAAATCGCTGAAATGGAAGTCACTGGCCAATCCGGCGGCGGTTTAGTTAAAGTGACGATGACTGGCCAACATTACGCTAAACGCGTAACACTAGACCCAAGCTTATTAAAAGAAGAAAAATCCATTATCGAAGACTTAATTGCTGCCGCTATTAACGATGCCTCCGATAAAATCGAAAAAGGCACCCGCGATAAAATGTCAGGCTTAACCGGCATCAAATTACCCGATGGTTTTGATATTCCAAAGTGATATCACACTATGCTATCTAGCCCGCTGCTTGAGCAGCTGATTGAAGCACTACGCTACTTACCAGGCGTTGGCCCTAAAACGGCACAACGCATGGCTTTTCAGCTCTTAGAACGCGGCAGAGAAAACGGCCGGCGCCTTGCCGAAACTCTTCAAAAAGCCATGGATAATATTGGCCACTGCCAACAGTGTCGCACCTTTAGCGAAACCGATATTTGCAAATTATGCGCATCAACGCATCGTGACCCGGCCCTACTTTGCATCGTCGAAAACCCCGTTGATCTGGTTGCCGTTGAACAAATGGGCGGATTTCGTGGCCGTTATTTTATTCTCATGGGCCACCTCTCACCTCTCGATGGTATTGGTCCTGATGACATTGGCATGAAACAATTATCAACGATGCTAGCTAGCGGCATCATTAAAGAAGTGATATTAGCAACCAACCCCACTGTGGAAGGGGAAGCAACAGCACATTACATTTCTGAACTAGTGAAACAATATACTATTAAAGCC
>JABDGK010000066.1:6231-7798 GCA_013286085.1 Gammaproteobacteria bacterium
GCGTATTGCACACGGCGTTCCACTGGGCGGGGAATTGGAATATATCGATAGCGGTACACTCGCACATGCATTTGCCGGCAGAGAAATCATCTAATGCATACTCCTAACATTCTGAAAACAAAATAAAATTGACAATCAACCCTGCACGACTGCGCGATTAAACTTCCATAAAACACTAAGCTGTGTTATTATTGATCAAAATTAACGTGCCATATGAACAGTTAGGCAACTATGTTTAGTCAATTTCAGAGTGTGACATCCAAAATATTTCAGGAGCTTCTAAAGACTAGCACTGAAGCCACAGAAGCATTAATAAAGCTAACGTTGCACCAACGTGGCTCTATCTCCCAACAAGAATTTGAGACACAAATCCGTCCTATATTCGAGAAACTATATAACCAAACATCAAACAGGATTTCCGCAGGAGCAGGCTATGTGTTTCACAGCAGTCAGCTAAGACAAACAATCATGACACACTTAGATCAGGATGAGCCACGCACATACATGACTCCGCAACAAATAGATGCTTATCTATATTGGATTCGAGAAAAAATTCTAGCGCGCTTTCTGGAAACCTACGAAACGCTGATTACACAGCTACCTCACACTATCCAAGCACAATACCATGACACCATTGACAGTGATAAACAAAAGCATTTTAGTAGTTTTAGACTGTCTGATACAGGTATCGCGGAAGGCAAAGAAATTCTCCATAAACAAAGCCATCAGAAAAATGTTGAACCCGAGATTATCCAAAAAAAATCTGCATTTGTTGGAAATATTGCCTCTATTCTAAAAAATAATCGATGGAAAGCAGCGTGGCATTTATCACGAACCTTGCCGAATGGGATAGCAACAATCAAACGCGCGCTTGAGTCTAACGATGCATCACAACAATTTGATGCCATCAAAAATTTTCTGGTTGCCAACAAACCCTCTTTTTGGCGCAAAAAGACAACCGCTACTTTTTATACTACACAGTTAGCCGCTATTAAAGAGGTCGAGACCCTCTGCGCTAAACTTTCTCCCCCACCAGACGAAACCATGGAAGACTATTTAAAAACAGCTGGCGCCAATCAACAACACATAGACCGTACATTAACTCTCGAACTACTGCGGCATCACAGGATAGGCATCTGAGTTGGTTGAAACAAGTTGTTTTTTCCACTCTCTATATCCCAAGAAACAGAGATAGAGGAACACAACATACAATCCACTCGTAAAATAAAGATGTTTATAAAAATACAAACTAATGGCTACCACATTCACAATAACCCATAGCAACCAGTGTTCAAGCCATTTCTTACTCATTAACCATTGCGCAGTCAAGCTACACGCTGTGATAAATGCATCCGCATAAACCGTGCTTGAGTCAGTATAATTTTGTAAAAGCCAGGCGAGACTGAAAAACAGTAAAATTGTGACGACACATGCATTCACTAGCACTGCTTTGGTTACATGAGCAATCACTCTAGCGGTGTGCTGCACCCCCCCCATAACACCACTGATACCAGCCATAAAATTGAAATGCGAGAAAAATAAATTGCAGCGCCATGTCAGCATATAA
>JABDGK010000067.1 GCA_013286085.1 Gammaproteobacteria bacterium
CGCATCCATAGATAGATCTGTTGGTGTTATTTGGATATCTTTAGCCTGCATGCCTTGGGGCGCATTACTCTGCGGTGTCTCTGCAGCATGAGTCAATACATTGGGTGCTGGCAAGCTCACTGATAAATCTTGTGATAAAAAATCTTTACGCTTCTGAGCATCCATTATATTTTTTAATAATATATTATCCGATGACGTTAAGTCATCCGACTTAATTTGATCAAAATCAGAAATATCGATGTCTTTATCACCTGCCACTTTATCAGCACTCATGTTCGCTTGAGTGATATTCTTTTTGGTAATGTCTCTATTATTAAATGTATTACTAAGTGTATTACTAAGTGTTGATGCACTCTGCAAGCTAAGTTGTTCATTGTTAGTTTTAGTTGGCATGTCAGAATTAATAATTTGGTCATCCTCTATATTATTAATTTGACCAACAGTAGGTTTTGCGCCCAATAAATCACTAGAAATGCTGTTTTTATTACCCTCTAAAAGCACAGAAGGCGCAATCGCGTCCCCACTCGTCAAATCAGACTGCGAAGAGTCCGCTGACGGAACCATATTCGCTATTTGTAAAAACAATGAGTTAAAGAGATCGGCAGACATATCTTGTGAAGAGGAATCGGGTGAAGCTTGTAACGAATTATACGCATCCTGAGTTTCTGGCTTAGTAATCTTCATAAGTTACTCTCTACCATGACTTCAAATGACATCCGTACATAATACCATATTGGTTGCTACAATGACAAAAAAGTCGTTAGATTCGCAGCATTTTTTCGTTTAACATGATTTTAACTGCCGAATTTAGGTTAATCATTTCTATCTTACAGGGACATTAAAGGATGAACTCTTTATCAGTACAAGACACGGAAGTAAAACAACAAATCTTTACAGCGGAGTTCACTGATCTACTGACATCTTATACTGACAAAATTGCTGTTTTGTCTCTCGATTGTTTTGATACCTTACTCTGGCGAAAAACAAAAACACCTAGCGATGTTTTTTTTGCATTACAGAATGAACCCCTTTTTAAAGAATTAGGCTTCACTGCAATTATGCGAATTCAAGCAGAATCTCAAGCCCGCAAAATGCGATTCTTAGAAACAGGATCAAGCGAAGTCACCCTTGACAACATTTACCGCGAGCACTTTCCAAATTTATCCGATGTCACACTAACAAAATTAATCGAAGAAGAAATGATGCTCGAAAAAATCATGTGTTATGGATTTCCAGACACAATCACTTTAATTGATAAAGCTTATGCTCTTGGGTTAAAAATTATTATTGTCAGTGACACGTATTTTACCCAGGCGCAATTATTGGCGCTACTACAAGCTACTGTTCCCACCACGACCATTGAAAAAATCTCTCATATTTTTTGTTCATCTGACTACAAAAAATCAAAATCATCCGGACTATTTCATGATGTGATGTCTACATTAAATTTACCCGCCAATAAAATTCTGCATATTGGTGACAACCAAATAAGTGACTATTTATCCCCTAAGAAATTATCTATTCATGCCGCGCATTTAATACAACACAATGCCAAAGTTGAAGAAGTCGCTCGCTTAGGATTATCAATCACCAGTTTTATTGATCCATCCATTCGTTATCAGAAACAATTGATGTCGCCATTTCATGGGGTTCTCGCACAACATACAACCGAACTAAACTCGGCAGAAGCAATCATTGGCTACGCCTCGCTCGGGCAAATTATGTATCCGTTTGCCCGATTTATCTGTGATGAAATCAGTGCGTTGCAAAAGGCTGGGAAAAAACCTAAGCCTGTATTCTTATTACGTGATGCATATCTTCCCTTTAAAGCCTGTGAAGCGATGCTCGGCCATAGTGTAGGAACATGCGTTCGAATCAGTCGTTTTTCTGCCTATGCCGCCTCATTTAGAAATACAAAAGATATTGATACCTATCTTTTAACCTCCATCAGCTCTAATCGATTTGATGCAATCGCTAAACAATTATTGATACCCGATGCGACTGCGAATGATCTCATTAACAGTTGTTTAAAGACAAATGATCCAGCGCTTGCATTTATTCAACAAGTACATCAAACACCTATCTTAGAAATGATTTTCCATAATTCAAAACAATATTGCAAAAGATTATATAATTACCTAAAAAATGCAGCTGATCTGCAGCCAGGTGATATCATGATGATGATTGATCTTGGCTATTCCGGAACAGCACAGCGACAACTTGAACCTGTATTGCGTGATGAATTTAATATCGACATCACCGGAAGATATTTAATTCAACTTTCCGTGCCCGGCTGGAACACATCGAGAAAAGGCTTACTCAATACGTCATGGTGTGATGATAGAACCATGCATATGCTAGTCACTTACATCGCCCTACTTGAACAGCTATGCACAACGAATGAGAAAAGCGTTATTGATTATGACAAAAAAGGCAACCCTATTTACAATGAAACATCCATGCACGAAAATCAGAATCAAAAGCTAGCGCTAATCCAAAACCAATGCATTAAATTTATTAAAGATACTGAAACATTTTTTGAAAAAACAGGGATAAATCACTCGATAGAAAATCTACGTTTCACTGCACTCAATGAACTAGGTCGCCTGCTATTTTTACCCACCATGGATGAAATCCAGTTTTTAAAAGAATTTCAATTTGATGTTAATTTAGGTACAAAAGATATTTTTAATATTTTTGACATTGAAAAAGGTCTAAACTCTCTGCGCCGCCGAGGTATCTATTCATTATTCATGGAAAAAAATGCCGCCTCATTTAGAACGAATGTACCGACTGAATTTCGTTATGCCGGCATAGAACTCTCGTTTATGTTAATGTCACATCATCGATTTAGTGTAGACTTAAAAATTTCCGATACGACATTTAGACAAACCACTATTAAAGCAATCATCCTGATGGGACAGAAAAATTCACAAATTGATTTGCAGGCGCAATTTACTCATGATGGCTACTACTCTCTAATAGTACCGCTCGGAACCAATCATTTTCAACTTGGCTTGCTGTTAGGGCAACACTATAAATGGCTGCAAATTGAGAGCGCCGAAATAATTCCATTAGCGTATTATTTAACATCCAATGAAACATTACGTGCCGAGAACTGCCTCGATAAGCTAATCTTTCAAGATATGCATCATCATGAAAATAATTTATATCAATCCATGTTGCCATCCAGTTTTGTCATGCTGCCTGGAAATATTAAAAATTCGGGAGAGTGGATCTTTAGGTTCGTGTTTAGGCCAATAGTATAACTAGGGCTTTAATTTCGAGTGAACCCTAGCAATAATCTTGGCATGCAGCTGACAAATTCTTGCTTCGGTTAAATCAAATATTTCCCCGATTTGTTTAAATGTAAATTCATCAATATAATAAAGAGAAAGTAGTTGCTGGTCTTTTTCAGGTAGTAATTGTAATACTTGTTTTAATTGCTCTTTCATATTATCACGCTGCATTAACTCAGCAGGATTTGCATCACTTTCACCTGAAATAAAATAATCATGATCTATTTCATCCAAACTAAGTAAACTACAAACATTAATTTCTTGTGAAATCTTAAAAAAATCTTCCATGGTAATGCCTAGCTCAGAAATAATATCTTCATTGGATGCTTGCTTATGTTCACGCTGCTCGATTACAGAAATTGCATTAGATATTTTCCGCATATTCTTAATCGTATTACGGCTAATCCAAGAGTTTTTCCGCAAAAAATCAATAATTGCGCCTTTTATTCGAATACTGGCATACGTTTCAAAACTAGCGCCTGTGCCTGGCTTGAAGCATTTTCTTGCTTCTAATAATCCAATTAACCCAGATTGTAAAATATCATCAAGCTCAACAGAAGATGGTAATCGTCTTTTAATATAAAGAGAGACCTTTTTAACTAATGGGCGATACTGTATAACAAATTTTTCATCGGCCAATTTTTCTGAATTTTCTTCATATAGACTGACACTAGACACGGCTGCTCCTTAAATCATCATAGATAAAGGTGGCAAAACACGCATAAAAATTTATATCTCAACATTATCCAGTTGTGATCGAATTAATCGCTCAAAAAAGAATTGTATGCCGCCAGTCAATGGTGAATCATCTGGCCATTGATTAATGCCACGACAGACTTTCTCTAATGCAATAACAGCAGAAGACTGCGGATACTTATCAACGATAGAGACCCCCTCCAAAGCCGATAAATGCACGCATTCATCCTGTGGAATGTGACCTAAATAATGCATATTGATGTTAAAAAATTTGGCGGTAACATCTTGGAATTTATTATAAACCTCAAATCCTTCATAAGAACTTTTTACTTTGTTAACAACAATCCCAAATCGACTGCGCGCGTATTTTTGATGAAGAATTTTAATGACCGCATAGCTATCCATTAATGACGCAGGATTATTACAAATGACAACCACAATATCTTGTGTTGCTTGAGTAAAATCGATTACTTGACTCGATACACCGGATGCCATATCAATAATCATAATATCAACATCAGATGTCATCGAAGAAAAAGACTGAATTAATCGTGAAATGTCGACAGAGCCTAAATCTGCCATTTTTTGAATACCGGAGGTCGAAGGAATAACCTTTAATCCGTATGGACCTTCAAGACAAACTTCCTCTAAAGTACACTGACCATCCAATACATCATGGATTGTGCGTTTAGCTCTTAAACCCAGCATTAAATCAACATTCGCTAATCCCAAATCTGCATCAAATAATAAAACTTTTTTATTCATTTTAGCATAGCAAACAGCCATATTAACGGCGATAGTTGATTTGCCAACACCACCCTTCCCACCGGTGACAGACATCACTCGTAATGGAGAAAAAGTTTTACTGGGTTGCTTGATGTTCATAACCAGCCTCTAGATTAGTTTTTTTAGTACGAATCCACTTAGTGAGAAAACTGAAATTAAATTTCTTCCATTTCTTTTTTGTATTTTTTTCAACAAAAATACGATGTAACATAGCAACATAATTAGATAACATGACAATATTTTCCTCCATTACCTGGAGTTGAATATTCAATTTATCATCGGATGCATTATTAATGCCTTGATTCTCAACTATGATTTCAATGGGCTGATTATTTTCATCACCTGCATCACATCCTGCAATCACCTCTACTCCCTCGGGAATGTTTCGAGTAGAATATATCAACGCTTCCGTGCCAAATTTCTGCCAAATAGCCGCCATTGCTCTTTGTGAATCAATCGCTGTAAATCGATATAGTTTCATGGTAATTCCTCACTTAACCAATTTTAGCTATCACATTCAGCTGCCGATCATCTGGAATTTCGTTATGCGATAAAAAATGCATACTCGGTATTCCTGGCTTGAACAGTTTCTCCAACATGCCTCTTAACTCGCGAGTGACCAAAACAATGGATGGCATTGATTCAAGCTCACACTGACGAACATACTCTAATAAGCGCACATAAATTCGTTCGGTTAATGAAGGCTCCAACACTACCATCCTTTCCCCAGTACCATCTTGAGCCTGCTGTATAGACTTATGCAAAATCTGTGCCAACTCATTATCAAATACCGCTACGGGCAATTCTTTTTGATCACTGCATATGCTATAAATAATCAAATGTTTCAACGAAACACGAATTGATTCCACTAAAAGTTCAAAATCCTTTGTTTTCGACCATGTTTCAATTAATTTCTCTGCGATCGTTCGCATATCAATTAGTGGAATATTCGATTGCAATAAACGTTGTAAAACAGTCACAATGACATGCAAAGGAACACCTTGAGCACTTGACGTTAATGTTTCTACTAATTTAGGTGTCACGGTGGTTAATTTATTTAATAACTGCTGTACCTCATCATAACCTAGCAAGTGCGACGAATTAGTGCGTATGACATGATTTAAATGTGTCGCAATAACCGTACTCGCATCGACGACAGTAAAACCGAGTCCAATCGCATAATCACGCTGACTGGCATCAATCCACCAGGCATCTAAACCAAAAGTAGGATCTTTACAAGCAGAACCTTCTAACAGAAAACGTATATGCCCAGGATTAATAGCCATGTATTTTTCGGGATAAATAATTGACTCGGCAATCACAACACCTTTTAGGTAAATACGATAGGCATTCGATGCTAAGTTTAAATTGTCTTTGACATGAATAGTCGGAATCAAAAAACCCAATTCCTGGGATACCTTACGCCGAATCCCCTTAATGCGATTAATTAACAAGCCATCTTTGTTCACACCAACTAAACTAATGAGATGATAACCAATTTCAAGCGTAATTCTGTCTGTTGAAACAACCTCATCCCAGTCAACTTCATGCGTATCGGGTCGGACTGATGGATTCATGTGATTTGTTTCTGAGGCAAGTTTTGATTTAGCCTTATTATCTTTGTTAAATATTAAATATGAAATTAACATCGATACGGAACCCAACATAAAAAATGACACATGAGGCATATTAGGAATAAAGGCAATAATAAAAAGAATAGCCGCGGTGATAGATAACGGTTTTGGATTACTAAATAATTGCGAAATGGTTTGCTCACGAATATCTTGCTCGTTACTCACCCTTGTTACCATAATTGCTGCGGAAATAGACATTAAGAGTGATGGTATTTGAGCCACTAAACCATCACCTATTGTTAATATCGAAAAGTTTTTGGCTGCAATTTCGATTGGCATCCCATGCTGAAACATCCCGATAATAATACCGCCAATTAAGTTAATGAATAAAATCAACATACCGGCGATAGCATCACCACGAATAAATTTGCTGGCACCATCCATTGATCCATAAAAATCAGCTTCATGAATAATTTCAATGCGCCGCTTTTTAGCTTCTTCTTGCGAAATGACGCCTGCATTTAAATCTGCATCAACCGACATTTGTTTGCCTGGCATAGCATCCAACGTAAAGCGTGCGCTCACCTCAGAAATTCGACCCGCACCTTTCGTAATAACCACGAAATTAATAATCATTAAAATCGAGAATACAATCACACCCACCACAAAGTTCCCACCAATGACCACTTCACCAAATGCTTTAATAACTTGGCCAGCCGCACTAGGGCCTTGATGTCCATGCAATAAAACAACGCGCGTAGAAGCAATATTCAAGGTTAACCTTAACAACGTCGTCACCAGCAAAATAGTTGGAAATACGCTTAATTCAAGCGGTCTATACACATAAATACAAACCATCAATACAATTAAAGAAAGCGTAATATTCGACGTAAAAAGAAGATCCAATAAAAAAGGCGGCAAAGGCAATATGGTCATTAACAACATCAAAATAATTATTGTTAACGTCCCAATATGAAAATTCTTTACCGATTTTAATGAAATAAAATTACTCATCGTAAACATACTCCACTGGAATTTCCAAATCAGAAATAATATTAGGCGCCACGCCAACACCCATTTGATAATTTTTCAGTTGATTAACATAAGATAACACTATCGCAACTGCCATATATAATCCAGGCTGAATCTCAAAACCGAGTTTCGTTGTATGATAAATAGCGCGCGCTAAAACAGGTGCTTCATAGATAGGTACTGCATGTGCAATAGCATAATAGCGAATTTGCTGAGCCATCATATC
>JABDGK010000068.1 GCA_013286085.1 Gammaproteobacteria bacterium
ATGCTTCATAATGCGCATTGGGTTTTTCCTTAGTTGGCAACAGTGAAATCCATTCAATATCTTGATCCCAAAATGGCTTATCAAATAATACATATATTTTATTTAAAAGACCCATACGCAGATGTTTAATTGCTATAAGTTTATCTTTGGGAAGCTCAGGTGAAAACTGAACTGTTCCTGCTTGAAGCACGCCAATCGGTAAGGTCACAACCGCATAGCGAGAATGATAAACTGCTTTTTTAGTAACAACCGTGACACCTTGCTTGTCATAACTGATTGCTGTCACCGGGTTATTTAATGAAATAGAGAGATTTTTGGCGAACTCTGAGAATAGTCGAATGTAGCCGCCCTTCGGTATAGCATCGAGCCCACTCGTATGCTTGCCACCCTCTCCTTCCGTCATGACTGCGAGTGGGATCTGATTCAAATCGGCTGCCATATCGTTTTCAATCATATCTTTCAAAATAAAATTGAAGAGTTGCAAATTCTTTCCTTGTAAATTTTCTTGCTTGATAAAAGCAATCGCGCCATCTTTAACTGATGCATTATTTTTAAGATGCCATTTGTTTTGCGAAATATCGTTAATAAATTTTTTGAGTAATTGAAGCGTTGACTCCATCTCCTGTGAATTTATTTTATTACCAGCGGCATCATACAAATCAAATGAAGAAAATTTATTAAATGGATTTCCGAGACTATAAGTCGTAGTGACTGTGTCGATGTTATTCTTTTGAGCGAACTCAGCTAACGGATTATGATTGATACGATGTATCCAGGAAGCACCCATATCTGTCGGTGCACCCCACGGGCTGATCGTCCAGACTCTTCCACCAATACGATTTCGCGCTTCGATAACAAGCACATTTTTGATGTTGTGACGATACAGCTCTTGCGCCGCAGAGAGCCCTGCCGCGCCTGCGCCAATGATAATCACATCGTACTGATGAGGAGATGCAACAGAATGGGTATCCGCGTTTGCATTAACAGAAAAGCTCATCAATAAGATGCTAATTAATTGAAGTATAACTATTTTTGCTGACTTAAAAAGCATGAGCTTGCTCCTTATAAATATTTTTTTACTACGAAAGTTTCTCAACAATGGCATCCATCACTTTTGCAGCTTCATCCCATCTTTCTGCAGGATCTGCTTTAGGCCACGCTGATGTTTCAACAATTACAATATGTTTTTCTGGATTGACATAAAGGATTTGCCCATATACTCCTTGTCCTTCATAAGCGTTGCTTCCGTCAGAAGGAATCCACCACTGATAACCGTAGTCAATACCTGGAGGTGGCACAACGTATTTCACTGGCATTGTGGCTTCCTTCACCCATGCGGATGAAACCACACGCGTTCCCCCTAACGTACCACCATTCATCATCAGTAAACCAAATCGCCCATAATCACGAAGTGTCGCATTAAAGCAACCAAATGCACATTCATCGGGTTGCGTTTTTGCTCTATATAAAAATCCATCGCTTTCTGCGCCGATCTTACTCCAGATTTTTTCTTGTAAATATTGATTCAATGGTGTTTTGGTTGCATCTTCGATTGCTAAACCCAGTACTTGCGTATTCATGCTGACATAATCGAATTTGGTGCCTGGTGTAACATTAGGATTCGCTTTTAATGATTTCAGTAATTCTGTAAAAGAAGGAACTCCACGAAGAACGGATTTATCCATTTGGTGTAAAGTGGAATTCGGATCAGCTGCATTTTCCGTTGCTGCGATGCCGGTTGCCATTTCAAGAGCTTGCCTCAGTGTAACGCGACTGTAGCCGCTATCTTTTAACGATGGGACATATTTTATGACAGGATCGTCGATGCTAGCAATTTTTCCCTCTTGAAGTGCGATGCCTAAAAGTGTTGAGGTTATCGATTTTCCTACGGAATTTGAAAGAAAACGAGAGTTTTGGTTGGAGCCTTGGAAATAATGTTCGCTAATAATCTGATTATCTTTGAGAACCAGAAAACCTAATACTCTATTGCGTTTAAAGTATTGGTCCAACGTGTAAGTATGATTATTGCATGAGTAAGTGAGAGCGAATGGAGCTTGAGCATTCTTCAATGGATAAACAGCCCCTGCACGTCGAATCCAATCTACTCGGTAACCCAACTTATCCATATTATGAAAATAATAATCGCTATAAGGCGGAATGAAATAACTATAAGGCCCCGTACTTACTTCTGCTGAATTCATTTTATTGAGATCAATGGTTGGTATGGGTTGAGATGCGCTAGCCATATTGGTCATTGCTAACATTGCAAGAGCTAAGTATAGGAGGCAAATTGAAATTATGATTGTCCGATTAATCACGTTTTTGCATCCTTGCAACTCATTAACTTATTTCAGTTTACTGACAATTTTTCTTAAAACAACAAAATTATCATTTTCTAAAAAGCCTGTAACTAGCTTCTTGAATTTAAAATCTGGGTAAGCGCAGGAATAACAAAAGAACTTAGCGCGACTAACTGATTTTTTCGTACAAATCTGGTACATTTACAAGTGGTCGGGTATTATAATGACTTGGACTGAACCAATACTGCATGATCAAAATAAACACAATCTAATAGGTAACACGCAATGCCACATGTCATGATTATCGCAGGGCCAAATGGCGCAGGCAAAACAACTACCGCCCCGGCTCTATTAGACGAAGCATTAACGATCAGCAACTTCGTTAACGCTGATACAATTGCTCAGGGCTGTGTGCATTTGCGCCCGAAAAAGCCGCCATCCAAGCGGGCCCGCGCTATAATTGATGGATCATATTATTCCGATTACATCGAAGCACAATAATCATTTGGAAATGTATGATGATTCCATCTAGCAAACTCTCGTGGAGACATACGATGAAACCTCAAAAACATGAAGATAAAATTTCATTAATATTAAATAATACAACACACGTGACAGCTATTATTCAATCAGGTATACAAGCTGCCTTGTTAAAACATAAACAAGCCGGCAATCCCGTTTGTGAATGGAAAAATAATAAGGTTGTTTGGATATCAATTCCTGTCGAGAAAAATAAAGAAAGAGAAAAATATTGTGGATAAAAAAGCCCTCAGCTTACCGATTCTAATATCACTTGTAATAGGCAACATGATCGGAACAGGTATTTATATACTACCTGCTGAACTTGCAAAATACGGAACTCTCTCTATTTTATCTTGGATTTACACTTCGATAGGCGCATTATTTTTAGCGCTAACATTTGCTCATCTCAATAATCGATTCCCCAAAACAGGTGGTCCCTATATTTATTGTAAGGAAGCTTTTGGAAAATTAATTGGTTTTATCGTTGCTTATTCTTATTGGGCTGGTTATTTAGTTTCAGTCGCGGGAATTGCTGTATCTTCAGTAGGATATTTGGGTTTTATAACCCCAGCATTAAATGCCAATACGACAACCTATAATCCACATCTTGCTTTAGCTATCGAATTAGGATTTATCTGGTTTTTTACTGCAGTTAATATTATCGGCATACACGCTGCTGGTGTTTTTCAATTAATCTTAACTATCATTAAAGTGATACCCTTATTCATTATTATTATTTTTGGTTTAAGTCACATTCACTTAGAGAACTTAACACATTTTACTGTCGGAACAGAATCTAGCTTTATGGCAGTGAGTAGTGCTGCAACATTAACATTTTGGGCGTTTCTTGGATTAGAATCTGCAACCGTTCCTTCTGAAAATACGAGAGGCCCACGAGATATATTTAAAGCAACAGTTTTTGGTACACTGGCAACTTCAATCATCTACATTATAAGTACTATTGTTTTAATGGGTATGATTCCAGCCTTGCTATTAGAGCATTCTCCATTTCCATTTGCTGAGGCAGGAAAATTATTATTTGGATCAGGATCAGCTATTTTAATTGTTATCTGCGCTATATTATCAGGACTTGGCGCGCTGAATGCCTGTATTCTCATTCAAGGACAAATTGTATTTGCCGCTGCTCGCGATCATATGTTTCCACGCATATTTACTAAATTATCGAAAAATGATTCTCCAATCGCTGGACAACTATTTTCATCAAGCCTAGTGACTCTGTTATTAATATTAACAATGGATCCTAATTTTTCAAAACAATTTGATACTATCGCATTGCTTGCAGCATTTTTATTACTTGTCGTTTATTTAATATCAGCACTTGCAGAAACTAAATTTATTTTTAGCCAGAAAACTTCTCTATATAAAGTTTTACTTAATCGATCAACATGGGTTGTTTTGGCAAGCATCGCTTATTCAGTTTGGATGATTTTGAGTTTAGACTTAAAAATTCTTTTATTAGGCGCTGTTTTAATATTGACATGCATACCTGTCTATTACTTTACCGTCAGGAAATATTTATATGCATAAAATAATTCAACGCATTACATCATCTATTACACAGGCTCACATCGATGCCTACAAGAATGATGGTGCTGTCTGTATTCGCCAGGTTTTAACTACTGATGAAATAGAAATACTTCGTGATGGTATTGATCTAAACCTAAAACTCCCGAGCAATCGCGTTAAAATAGCGAGCAAAAGCGATGATCCGGGAAAATTCATTGAAGATTTTTGCACTTGGCAATCCAATCCATATTATAAGCGTTTTATTTTTGAATCACCCATTAGTGCGATTGCTGGCTCACTAATGAAAAGCAACATATCACGACTTTACCATGATCATATGCTAGTAAAAGAACCTGGCACACAACAACGCACACCATGGCATCAAGACCAGCCCTACTATAATATTGAAGGAAAACAAAATTGCAGCTTGTGGATTCCCGTCGATCCTATTACTCGATCATCTACGTTAGAATTTGTTGCGGGCTCTCATTTAGGGCCCTGGCTCATGCCCCGATCTTTTATGGATAATCAAGCAAAATGGTTTCCTGAAGGAACACTAGCTGATTTACCTAACATTGATACTGCTCGTGATAATTATCCGATTATTGGCTGGGAAGTAAATCCGGGAGATATTGTTTGCTTTCATATGTTAACCCTTCACTCTGCAGGTGGCGTAGATAATAATAAACGTCGCCGCGTTTTTTCAGTGCGCTTTCTAGGTGATGATATCACTCATGCTCCACGAAACTGGGTTACCTCACCTGATTTTCCAGGATTAACCGAACAACTTCCGGCTGGTGCTGACATGGATCATTCATTATTTCCAATCATATGGAACCGAATATAATAAATTGATCTTGCGTTAGTCCATCTATACTATATGCGGCATGCTAAAAATTATGATGAAATTCCTGCCCACCTAATGGCTTAATAAAAACCGTTTCAGATAAATTAAATTCTGCCGCAATTTTCTGGCACTCATCATCACTGGGAAACTCATCAACAATAGTCACAGCGGCTGGATTCCCGCTATAAGGTTTATCTGTAAATGCATCAACTACCCAAACTTTCATATATCACCCTAGCTTTATAAAACAACTGATCTATGTTTTTTCTCAGCAACGATTTCATCGATGAATCTTAACACATCACATTCATTTGGTTTTGCAAACATCGTATCACTTAAAGCAGCATGCAACTTTTTTCGCAACTACTGTATTCTAGGTGTCATGGCTTGCGCCTACTGTGATGTCTCACACTGATTTACCTAAGCCATCTCGAAATAATTAAGGTGAAACGAGTTACTACCTTTGGCAGTTCATTACCGTAGTTCATATGGAATCCTTGCTTGAGCTCAAAATGGGTGTCAGGGCTAGCGAATTTAGCTATATAAATCAACATGCTATTGGTTAATCCCTTGGGACGCGGGCAAATAAATAGGTCATCAAATATACAATTTTTATTGAGTTGTAGTTAATCTAATTGTATCCTATGTCTCATAACCAAAAAGACGTAAATAAGAGGTAAAAATACCATGCCCTTCTTTTCCAAACTTCTTCGCGATATAAATGAATTAAAAGATAAAGCACGTGAAGAGCATCATGCAATCGAAAATTTTTATCGTGATCAAAATCCTCCGATTTATATGAATGTGCCTGAGTTTTCAGGAGCTTACAATCCTGAGCCATCACTACAAAACGCTTTTTACTTAGCAAATATTTATTATAATTTTCACAGTAACATTAATGCATTTAACACAGAAAAATCGAAGAAAATGCAAGAAGACCTTGGTGTTCTATATGGTAAAGAAGAATATAAGGCTCTTCATGAAAAACCCAGCGGCAAGCGCTGTTTTATTCCAGATATTTTTGTTCCTTCTCTACGGAGCTTCCTCAGCGAGCTACGCCTGTTGAATCAGCAGCTAGCTAAAACTGTGCCAGATTGCAATAATATTGATAAAGCTAAAATGTCTGGCTATATCCAAGAAATGTTGCAATCTCATCTATGGTATTTATTGGATCACCATCGTTTTACTGAGCAAGACGCCGATGCGCTTTTTACTCGGGTACTAACGCGACTCTCGGCGAATCAAGCTGAAGCAGAAGAAGCTAAAAGCGCCGCCAGTGCAGCCGTCGTATCAGCGGAGCCAGAAACTTATGGCATAGAAAATCTAAATCAACTTTTACAATTGAACCATGATTTTTATGATAAAACCTGGAGCCACTTTGTTTCCGCAAGTAGAGAAGATGAAGAGGATGTGGATCCCTATTCACCTGAATATAAACAATCGAGCGAATACCTAGAAAAGATTGAATATCATTCTAATTTTTTTGCTGATTACTATCCTCCTTCACTCGTTCTTACTTTGAGGGAGATGTTTTTAGCACGCTGTTATGAAAGAAATTTAGCTGAGGTTAGAGGATCTTTTTCAATGTGGGCTACACCGCAGCAAGAACATCGCGACGCGCTAAAAGACAGTTTGGACGTAATCAAAACGAGAAGGATGGAGCCAGGCTAGAGAGAAAAAAGTGACCTACACATACTTACCGCAAACGCACAAACGAGCGCCCGCCTGTTACACGGGCGTGCCACAATCATCCCTGCTTCAATATTTCAATTGCTTCCTTCACCACGTCATCTGACAAATGTGTTTGTCGTTTATCAGCTGCCAAGCGTAATGCGGTAACAACTAAACGATGAATCTGCCTTGGATTCCCTTTGGAAGCCATCCGAAGAATTTCTATTGCTGGTTCAGACAGAATTGTTGTTGTGCAGCCGGCTTGCGCTAATCCATAAAGTAAAAACTCTTTAAAAGCTTCTCGATCATCTATTGGTTGTA
>JABDGK010000069.1:0-214 GCA_013286085.1 Gammaproteobacteria bacterium
ATAACCACAAATAATATCAACAAAATAATCGTTTAATTGATCAGAAACAAATTTACCGTTCTTATCTGTATAGATCTCAACAGGAACTGCGGGATCGATATATTTGTACTTACCATCCTTATCCATATAAGCGAGCCGATACTCTAAAGGCGTATTCAGTTGGGGGTTTATATCAAGACTTCCAACGCATTCAAGCTCAATGTTGAATCCATCC
>JABDGK010000069.1:224-6969 GCA_013286085.1 Gammaproteobacteria bacterium
CACTAAATGAATCACAACTTATCCAAATGCATCAATGAGAGGAAGATATTTTGATGATACAATCATTGAGGAAAGACTATGAAGGTATGGCATGAAGTTATCATCTATCATTGCAAATTGTAATTTCATCTTAATCTTCCTCTCATTGATGCATTTGGATAAGTTGTGATTCATTTAGTGTTGATTGCGTTAAGTAGAAATACGCGCATCTTTGTGTCTTAATTATATACAGACCCAGTGTTTTTGGCAAGATATGCTGTATAGCTGCGTCGTAACTTTTTAGAAATGTCTCCTAAAATAGA
Organism: Gammaproteobacteria bacterium; assembly: GCA_013286085.1. Classification (GTDB taxonomy): domain Bacteria; phylum Pseudomonadota; class Gammaproteobacteria; order DSM-16500; family DSM-16500; genus UBA5158. The sequence continues at coordinate 527 of JABDGK010000069.1, forward strand.
CCTTGTAGTCAAAGAGTTACAAGGTAATTTTATAATTTTAGGTACCTTGATCTGCATAAGGTTGACAATGTTATCAATAAGGTTGACAATCTTTTCATGTAAGGTTGACAAAGATGATGGGGAAGTTGCAAATGACGAAGGTGCGCGCAAGAGGTGAGGATGTCCGTAAATTTATCTTGGATCATGTTGAGAAGCATCCTGCGGATATCAGCAGACTAACTGCCAGTCACTTTGGTATCACTCGTCAGGCAGTCAATAAGCATTTACAAAAGTTAGCAGCAGAGCATGCATTGGCAGAAACTGGACATACTCGGAATAGGGCTTATAAGCTTGCCCCATTATTGGAATGGAAACAGACATATAAAATTATTCCGGAATTAGCCGAGGATCTTGTATGGAGAAATGATATAAGACCCGTGTTAGGTAATATGCCAGAGAATGTACTGAGTATTTGGCATTATGGGTTTACTGAAATGTTCAACAATGCAATAGACCACTCTGGGGGTTCTGAAATATGTATACAAATGAGAAAGACAGCTATAAGCACGGAGATGGTGATACTTGATAATGGCTTTGGAATTTTTAAGAAAATTCAGACCACATTAAATTTATTGGATGAGCGTCATGCACTTCTTGAGCTTTCAAAAGGAAAGCTTACTACAGACCCCAAACGCCATAGTGGAGAGGGAATATTTTTTACATCAAGGACATTCGATTCATACGATATTTTGTCAGGCGGAGTATATTTTTCTCATAAATTTGGTCATCCGGAAGATTGGATATTAGAAAGAGATCAGTTTAAGAGTGGAACGGCTGTGTGGATGAAATTACATAATCATACAGCGCGCACAATCAAAAAAATATTTGATCAATATACCTCGGGTGAGAATTATGGATTTAATAAAACTGTTGTGCCAGTTAATCTTGCTCAGTACGGAAGCGACAAATTGATTTCTAGATCTCAAGCTAAGCGTCTTTTAGCGAGGGTCGAATTATTTAAAATAGTTATATTTGATTTTACGGAAGTAGAGTCGATTGGGCAGGCATTTGCGGATGAAATTTTTAGAGTATTTGCAATTCAACATCCGGAAGTTGAGCTTACATCAGTTCATGCGAATGTTGAGGTAAGGCGAATGATTGAAAGGGCGAAATCGGGATTGGATCAGGCGAAATGAAATTTTAGGTACCTGGCCTGGGTTTCTGGGGGTGTTGAAACCCCAGAGCCCAGGCCCGGCACCTTTATATCGCACGAATTTTTTTCTGTACGAAGGCTATGCAGTTGCCACCGCAATTTTTTCTGGCACCTTTTCTACAAGCTGCTTAAGTTTTTCTTGATACGCTTTTTTTATGCATTTTTGAAAATTAGTCCACGGATTTCCAAAAGAAGAATATGAAAACCATTGCGATGTAAATAATGCTTTTGCTTCCTGAACAGTATCATTGATACACCATATTGCTGACTCCGTCACTTCATCTAATGCCTGTTGGATATTATCAATAACCTTTCTCATCCCTTCTCTACTTTTACTCATTAATTGATGCTCTTATAAAATTGGTGTTGCGCATTGTATAGGCGCCTCTCATTTAGAACAAGCGATTGACGCCCCATATCGACTGGTATCAAGTACTAACATACAACATGCCTGGTGTCTTGCAGTTAGTACGTGACACTACTTTATTATATTGCCTTGTGTAGAATCAATCGGCAGAATAAGCATATGCTATTTGGATCTAGTCGTATTAGTTATTGATTTATAGAAAAACCAACTACCCTGCAATGGAATTCACCATGTTTTCATATCTACCATCTCTGCAAAACTTTATACGCCCCAAGCTGGAAGTTTGCTATTTACCTGATTACCCAGAAAGCCTCTCTGATGTAATAGCTTGGTCAAAGACCAGCTCTCCTGGCTTCATCGCCGGTGATGAAAAGGACGAACACTTCATCCGCACCCATCAAGATAAATTTTATCTACTCATGTATGGCGAAGGGCCACTCCGTCAGGTGATAGGTATGTTTGCTTTGCTAGATGTGAAGTTGGATGAACAAATCCAGTCAGCGTTCACCGAGCATAAAATTCCTAATGTAAAAGAATTAAATTATGTTTATCTGGCGAAAAATGTCAGAGGTCTTGGAATGGGCTCCGCACTTGTGAAGCATGCCAAACAGGTGGCTCGCAATTTGCATGCTGATGTGATCGTACTTGACACGTTGACACCGGCACTAAATCAATTTTATATAAAAAACGGCGCGACAGTTATTTGTGAAAATCGTTACCCACATCATGAAGAAAATGCGATTCGTACCAGCGTGTTGCGAATCAATTTATCTTAAACAATTGGTAAGACGCCTTTCGTCACTTGTGTTGTATGCTAGTGTCTCATCGTTACCTGCATGTTTGTTGATGTTACTTGACTCTAAACTTTTCATTTATCCATCTTCAATAAATCAAACAACGTAAAGACTCGATTCAAAATATGCTCTCGGGATATGGCATATACTTTTGCACTTTCAACCGCCGCTGCATTGTCTTCCTTAACTTTTTGCTCAACATCCACGTTTCTGAGATCAGCTTGAAATTCTTTAATACGATTATTTTCTTCATCATTCCAATGTTCCATAAAAATTTGCACTTCATCTAATTCATCTTTATCAAACCAGATACCATCTCCTTTTGGACAAGAATGGAGAATAATGCCAGAGCTGTAATCATAGTTAATTTCTTCCATGTCTCCAGAACAAGCTGGGCAAGGTAAAGCAGAAGCTTCGGCAGTAATCCCCGCATGTGCTATTTTCAGAGTGTTTTGTATTTCTTCGGCAGAAAATTGTTTTTGCATGGTGATTATTTTGCTTAGCTGAGATGGATCCAGCCAAATCCCATTGCACTGGAAGCAAGAGAAAACAGAAATTTGTTCATAATCTTTAAGGGCCAATTCTTTATGGCAACGTGGGCAATCCATGGCTTTTCCTTTTTGTCTGGAAATTTCAAATTATATCATATTTTATCAAGCTGAAAATTTTCTTTCTTCTGCAGGTTAACAGCCAAGTAAAAAATAGATTAGTGTATGCATTTTTGCTATAAGTATGAGGTTTTTAACTTAAGGAGTGTGTTATGAAAAAATTAATCATGGCTTTAGTTTTATCAACTATAGCAATGACTGCATTTGCCCAACCAAATGCTATAAAACAATGCCAATTAACGGAGTGGTGTCCATTAGAGCGCACATCTGATGTTGTGCAATTTCCTGTCAATAAAGATTTGGGCAGTGACTACGACTGCGTATTAAGTGCAGAAGGCAAAGGACAAGATGCTATTGCTGTTTTAGTTGATACCACGGATGCTTACCAAGCTGAAGGGGGTGTAGTCAGTGTATCAGTGGGTCGATCAGCCTTATATCGCTTAAAGGGGAGCTTTAATACTGGTACAACTGGTTTGATACATATTCGTCGTGTTGACGCACAAGCTAACGTGAAAAAAGTGTTTGTGCAGTGTGAAAAGGCGTTTGCGTAATGTAAGAAATTTTAGGTGCCTGGTCTGGGTTCTGGGGTTTCAACAACCCCGTAACCCAGGCCAGGTACCTTTTTATTAGAGTTTAAATTCGGTCTACCTTATCCCTGGTATACTCTTGATAATTTCATCAGGATCAAGCGACTTTGATGAAGTTGTTGGTGTCACTTCTCGTTTTTTCCAGAATGGGAATATTGAAGAGGTAGCGTTATTTTTTGGTGCTGGTTGATTGTTTGCATTCCGAAAGTGCGTATTCATGACTTGATATGTGGCGCTGGAAGTAATAGCAATCCAGAAAAGATAATTCAGTCTAAATGCAGCAACAGTTGAGTTAGCGCCAACAGATAGTAGATTCATCGTGCGGCGCGCAAATTCAATCGGCAGCTTCAGAAGTGCATATTCCGCTGGAACTTCTATAGGTTGAGGTCTAGGAACTTTATAAGAAGGATGCGTAAACTCACCTTTGCTGATGGCATTGAGTGTAGCGGTTAGCTTGCCTAGTTTATAAGTTGGGCAAGTTCCTGCTTCTTTCAGTTTGATATCATCTGTTTGAGCGCTTGTTGCAAATCGTTGTCCCCAGATTGCGGGCAGGAAAAGCGGAGAGTAATAAATAAGTTGATCTAGTGGTACGAAACGAAGTAAGTAACCATAGCTAAGATCTCGCAATAAAAAGAATGGTAAAGCAGCAGGGGTGAAACGATAGGGTGCGAATGGTACTTGCGAAATCCCTTTCATTTTACTACGGCTATCCAAACACTCCAGGGTGAAACAAGACCAAATGCTCGTACTAACAGAGACGGTGCATAATCGCAAGAATTGCGCGGAAGGTGATTTATTTTCGGCATCGATTTTGTCAGCAATATGTGTTTTAACAACGCCACCAATAAGCAAAGTTGAGATTCCACGAAAACTATTCCACCAAAAACCATCTGCCCAATGTACTCGCAAATCTCGCATAACATTGAGCAACGCAAGCGATCGTTCATTCGCCCTGATTCCTAAACCAGGAATATGATGAAATGGAGCACGAACCTGTGCTACACGCCAGGGTTGGTTAACAGTAATCGCCACAGTAGAGGCAATGAAATGCTCAAACACAGTGGGCGGCTGCACTTTTTTTACAGGTTGATCTGAATTTGATTGCACAGGATTCGTAGAAGACGGCATGGATTCACTCTCTTTTTGAGATAAAAGACGAGAGAATAGAAAAATTATGCGCGGATTGTCAACAAATATGACTAAATGAATGATTAACTTGGTTTGTAGGTTGGGTTGTAAAGTTTTAGGTGCCTAGCCTGGGTTCTGGGGTTCTGTGGGTACCTTTATTCTTCTTCTTAAGCTACCATGCATTTTTTGAAAATTGATTTGTTTTAATATATTTTAAACTTTGAGATGCACACATTATGATAGTGACAATTCTACTTATATTAGGTTTCTGTTTTCTACTAACCAATGCCTTAGAGTTGTGGTTGTTTGGTTATCAATTATTACCGAAATCCAAAGCACTGCTTGTCACTCCGAAAGTATCTATTATGATTCCTGCCTGTAACGAAGAAAAACATATTTTCTCCGCTATCTCTTCAATGGAAAAAATGGATTACCCAAATAAAGAAATTATCATTGTCAATGATCGCTCTACGGATAAAACACCGCAATTAATTGATGAACTTGCGAAACAGAGTTCGATAATTAAAATAATTCATATCGAGCATTTACCTTCTCATTGGATGGGAAAAAATCATGCTCTTTACGAAGGAACAAAACACACAAGCGGAGAATGGATATTATTTACAGATTCAGATGTTTACTTTGATCCGGATTTATTGAGTCGAGCTATGCATTTTTGTCTAAACAAAAATTTGGATCACTTTGCTATTTTTCCAAAAGTAGAAAAATCCACATTTTGGATGAATTCGATGATGCTATTAGTCACGATGATGTATTTCTTTATGGCTAAGCCTTGGCGCGCCAAACACCACTGGAGTCAATGTTCTGTTGGGCAAGGTTCATTTAACTTAGTCAAAAAATCAGTTTATTTTGACTGCGGTGGTCATGAAAAAATTCGTTTGAACAGTGACGATGACGTTAAATTAGGGGCTTTAATTAAAAGCAAAAAATACAAACAAGATATCTGTTTTGCTGAAAACGCATTACGAGTTCCTTGGTATAGCTCATTACCTGAAATGATAAAAGGATTGGAAAAGAATATTTTTGCCTACATGAATTATAATATTAGCATCATGATTTTTTTTACAGTTTTTACTTTTATTCTATTTTATCTTCCTCTTTTTAATTTATTTTTCGCCTCTGGAATTGAACTCGTCTTATGCGTAATTAATACCATGTTAATCATCATGATTTTTATACTAATTGCAAAACGTTTTGGATATCCACTTTGTTATAGCTTTTTATATCCAATAACGTTAGCTGTTGATTATTACATGAGTTGGCGATCACTTTATTACATATTAAAGAACCAGGGGGTATCCTGGCGAGATACTTTTTACTCGCTAGAGAATATCAAAGAAGACTATTTAAAAACGAAATTCTAAACTGAAAATTTAGGTGCCTGGCCTGGGTTCTGGGGCTGTTGTTTGCACCCTTCGATGTATTGATTAAATAATAAACCATATTCTATACTTTTATCATAAAAAAAACCATCTAAGACGGAACCTAGGCTAGATACCTTTATCTTCAATATGACGCGGATAACATAACCATGAAACTAAAAATATCAATTGCAACATTATTTATAGCAACAACCACCGTAGCAGTTCACGCTGAAACAGTAACAAATGCAAATTCTGGCTTTTTTATTGCTTCTAATTCAACGAATCATACAGTGACCATTAAAGTCGGCAATTTGATGCCAACACGATATACAATCTCACCACATTCTAGCAAAACAATTATTGTCTCAACCAACAACCAAAA
>JABDGK010000070.1 GCA_013286085.1 Gammaproteobacteria bacterium
TCCGCAAAATTAGCAACCGCTAAATTGAATATTCAAAGTCTATCGAATAAGTCTCGAGACAGTATTGCCTATTCGCTTTTTGATGTTGATGGGGAGCTTAATGATGCGTTGCTGATGGAGATTCGTCGCATTACTGGGGTTATTCAGGCAAGAAAATTATGAAAAATACCTGAGCCGCGCTAAGCACGCGGCTCATTGGGCAACTACTTTTGTTTTTCTTTCTTAGCCGCACGCTTCTCTTTTAAGGTTTTTGCGGGTTTTTTCTTGACGTCTTTCTTTGTATCTTTGGATTTACTCATGGGACGTTTTCCTTAATTGAGTGAATGACAGTATCTCGTGATAATGTGTTTTTTTATGCTGAAGGCACATGCAGCATCCACGAACTGTATACCTGGCACCACTTGCCAAGCCAGTCTCTTTTGGCAAGGAAAACAGCGAACTTTTTCTTATCACTTACCGAAAAGTTATACACCACATTTACAATATTTACCTCTGGTGATTGCTTTACATGGTACAGGTGAGATGGGTATTGACTTAGAAAAAGGAATTTTACAAGGACGGTTCGATACACTCTCAGACCAGTCGAGAATAATGATAGCTTATCCAGATGCACTTCAAGGCACATGGAATAGTGAAAAAAAAGTCAGTCAACCGGATGATCGCGGATTTATACGAGCAGTTATCTTATATTTCAGACAGAAATACAATGTCGATCCGGAACGTATATACGTTCTTGGCATGTCAACAGGTGGTTTAATGACATATCAATTGGCATGTGACAGTGCAGACATGGTCACAGCAATTGCTACCGTTGCAGCTGCCATGCCCCTATCACTGGCATCAACGTGTAAACCAGCCAGACCTATTCCTGTATTAATGATCAATGGTACAAGCGATCCCATTTTACCTTGGAATAGCCATCAATTTTTCAGCGTGCTAGGCGGTAGTCGAAGTTCGCGACTTTCCATCCCAGAAACACTGGAAGCATGGCGTAAAATCGACAAGATTACCTCCCCTATCTTTCAGCAACCCATGTCTAATACTCAATATGATAGTACGTGGGTATGGCTGAGTGTCGCAAACATGCCTCAAGTTGTTGATGTTGTGTTATACACCATTTACAACGGTGGTCATACATGGCCGGGTGGTCAGCAATATTTACCCGTTGAATACATTGGCAAAACGAGCAAAGCATTTGATGCGAGTATAGTCATTTGGCAGTTTTTCATATCTCATCGTCGTACACCGTTACATAACTTGGAGAACCGAAATGGGCGGTGAAGCAATATTAACCTAAATTTGGCAGCTAACATCACGTAAAACAAAAAATGCTGAGCGTCTAATGACAGGGAATAAACTTTAATTTATTTTTAATAATCAAGATATTATCTTCAATAACAGGGTATGTTACCCGCAGCATTCATGGAATACTATATAATAGAATTATATCACCAACCTAAAAGGGATAGTTTATGGATATGCTATGGCCCATGTTGCCGCTCATTGGACGCATTCTAATAGGAAGCTATTTTGTATTTTTCGGTGTCTGGAATATTTATCATTGTCGTCCGTTATTGAACATACTCATTCAAAAAAATATCCCGCTGCCCTTTATTTTTTTACCGCTCGGTATATTTTGGCAGATAACAGCGGGTGTCATGATTGTATTTGGCAGCAGCATCAAAATCGCCGCTCTCTCGTTAGCGCTATTTACATTCATTGGTGCGGGTATTTTCCATGATTTTTGGAACCAAAAAGGCGAACATCATCGCTTAAACAAAAATATATTTATCACAAAATTAACTATTATTCTGGGTACCTTATTGATTTTAGCAAGTAGTGTTACTTCACTCTAAAAATAAGAATGTCAGTATGAGGGGTAGTCCGCATGACCACACTGCAGGCATTACTCGAAAAAGCAAAAGCAGCACGGCTAAATGCTTATGCACCTTATTCACATTTTTTAGTGGGTGCTTGCCTTGAAACCAATACAGGTAAAGCATTCTCCGCATGCAATGTTGAAAATGCATCTTATGGACTGTGCTTATGTGCGGAATCCAACGCAATTAGTGCAATGATTGCTGCAGGTGAAAAATACGTTAAACAAATTGTTGTGGTAGTTGCTGGCCCCGGTGTCTCAACACCGTGCGGTGCTTGTCGACAACGTTTACATGAATTCTCTTCCCCTGACTTGCCGATACATGTATTTGATCTGCAAGGCGCATCCAAAACCTATACCTTAACTGAACTACTTCCAAATGCATTTGGGCCGGATGATTTAATCTAATGTTAGATCATTGCGCGCAGCATAATACAGGCTACGCCGAAACCGGCTGAGTTTTTTGCACTGCTGATGTATTTGGATAAGAGCGCAGATCCGGTCCTTCGGTGCTGAAATATTTTTGACAAGACGGTGTCAGTTTCTGCATTTCTCGACAAATATGTAAATAATCACCTTCAGAACGCATCCGCTCCATTGCTTCAAAGGCAACACTTTCATCTGTATCATGACGAAGATTATTTAACACTTTATTATTTATCTGAGACATACAAATAATTTCTTTACGAATTTTGCAATCAGGAAATAACGAAAATTTTGTTGCTACATCAACAGGAAGATTGGGATTGGAAACGAGACCACGCAGAATTACCAAGTCTTTTTCATTGGCTAATTCTCGCAAAATATCAACCGGTGTGACAGGATTAACCGATAATGCGAAAAGAACAGCTGTACGCGCATAGCCTTTCAAGCTGAGCGCCTTTTCAAATAATTGATGAATGGTGTTCGTATCAATAAAACAATTACCCGCCAAATTTTGGAATACACGCATGGCATCGTCATTCTGCTCAGTTTGTTTGAGAATGCCTGCTAGCTGTGCGGCGCTATTACTGTTTTTTGCTTGTTCTACCAGTTGCGATGCAACGACATGATGTTCTGTTTCTATTGGACTTTCAGTGTCAAACCGTGATAAGCCATGCAAAAAATCTAAGCGTCGTCTTGCGTCATGTTTCACGCCAACATCCGGATCCGTTACAATCATTTGATTCAATACATTTTCTGAAATTTTAGGATAAGCAATCATGGCTCTACGCACTTCACAATCAGGATACGTAGTGAGTTGTAGCAAGGTTTCATGAGAAAAATTAGGATTGCTAGATGCAGCTTCTAATGCAGCATCATTTTTAATAACGGGAGACACTTGCTCTACCGATAACATGATTTTCTTCAATACATCGGAAGAAGTATGTGTATTCTTCGATAAATTTAATAAAATTACGTTACGTGTAACGCCTTCCATATCCATCGCCATCAATTGCAGATAAATTAATTTTAATAATTTTGGTGAAGCATGCGAATTCTGAGATAATTGGATGAGTACTTCACCGATAATTTTTTGATCGTGACTCCGAGATACTTCTGAATAAAGACGCTGTAAGCGAGATGTATTTTCTCCAGAAGCAGCATAACTCAATATGTTTTGGGAATTTAAAAAAATATGATAATCCACAAAACCATCACTGAGTTTAAAACCCATCACAATAAAAATTAGCATAGCCGTCATGCTAATTTGAAAAGGTGGCCGTTGCAGTTGTCGTAATCCAAAAAATTCTTGCCAAACTAATAAAGTCGACCATGTCCCCAATAAACCCGACATACCAACAACAAATGGTGCAATCGTTAATGGTGGAAACAAGTGATAAATAAAAACGGGGGTAAATGAAATCGTTAGCATCATGGCTAATGATGGCATCATGCTTGCTAAAAAAGATAATCCGCTAGCACTAATAAGACTAATACGGAAGGCAAAACTTCGGCTATTTTTTAAATAACCAAACAACCAAACGCTAACAATGAGTATTAATAATGATAAAAAAAGATAAGTCTGATTAAAAATATAAAACATTCCCTGAAACATGTGCAGACCTGCCATGAAAAATCGTCAGATGTATTGATTTTATCATAATCTTAAGCAAACTTCAGAGATAATAAGGTTTGTGCGGCAATAGCATCATTAGAAACTTGGCTAGACTTTGCAAAAAAGCCCGGTAATGTGGTATGCGACAGTTCTTTCTGATATATTGCATTAATTCTTACTTCATATTTATCTTTCTTTTCCACTTCTTGTTCATCAAATAACATTTGCCACACAGTTGACGACAAATCTTGCTCTGTGACAACTCTAGCACGGCCGGTCTTATCATTTGCATCGAATACATAATGGATCCCTTGACGGTTATAAACTGCAATGCCATGTCCAGCCATCTCACCTGGTGGGTTCACTGAATTCGCCCAGCCTGCGATGCATAGCATATTGCCTGGTGTTGCATAATAACGGAGTTCTTTAGTCAGTTTGTCGCGTGTCATATCGCAGTGATTTGACTCTACTATTTTAGAACCAATAATTTTATTTATTGTTTTTTGTCCACTCTATGTTTTTACTAATAAAAACAATAGAGTAGATATTATCCTTACCAGAAAAACCCTTGCAATATGATGCCAATGGCAATCAATATCGTCAAAATAATTGGAAATTTCCCGCCAATAACACGATATTCAGACACAATTTTTTTCCGGTAACGTCCATTCCATACCATCAGTGCCGGAAATAAAATAATTAAAATCGCGATACAAATTCCCGCATAACTTAACCCTTTCACAAACGCAGCGGGGAACAGTAAAGCAATCACCAACGGTGGAATAAATGTGATGGTATGTAGAAAAATATTTTCTAGGCCTTGTTTTTCGAGCCGGAAACCATCCGCTAAAAAATCAACAACACACAAGGATACTCCCAAGAAAGAAGTCACCACACAAATGGATGTAAATAAACGTGTTAATGTGGTAATAGAGGAATTTTGGAGATGATGAATCAATGCCTGCGATAATGCTAATGTGGAATGGTCTGATTTTACCAAACTCATGACACTATATTCACCTGCTTGTGGTAGCGATCCAAACACCACGGCTATCCAAGCAATATAACAACAGAGTGGAATTAAACTACCTATTAATATCACCTTACGTAATTGATGCACGTCATTATGAAAATATCCGCGCAAACTGGGAATCAGCGTTGAGAAACCATAAGAAGTAATGACCACAGTAAGCGCTGGCGCTAAACATTTCATTTCTCCAGCATGGTATCGCGCCACATCAATATGCGATGAAATACAGAAAACAAGCAAACTAAACGCAATGAGTTTGATAAACATTAAAGTACGATTAGTATAATCAATGGTTTTTATGCCCTTATAAACAATCAATCCTAACAATACTGTAAATAAGACAGCACCCATATTAAGCGATGTCTGTAAACCTGCCGCAATCAACAGTCCATGCAAAATATCTGTGCCGGCAGAAATATAAGCCGCCAATAAACAATAAAACAGCACGAGATAACAAACCCACGCAATAATTTCTGCCCACCCACCCAGCACGTTCTTGGACATGAGAATAATATTGCTATTTAATGGCATCCACATATTTACTTCTAATAAGAGAAATGCGCTAAACGTCATCACCATCCAGCCAGCGATTAGCAATAATGTTGCACCGAAAAATCCAGCTTGTGCCGTGACAATTGGCAATGCCAACATACCGCCACCAATCGTGGTTCCAACAATTAATAATACGCCACCTAACATTTTTGAAAGCATATGCCACCTATGATGTTATTCTTTTTTCCCCTTTTGGGGTCAGTTATAGCAAGTTTGAGAATGTGATGAAACGAGATAGGTATTGGCTTATAGCCAATAAAAACTAAAAAAAGCTGTTGAACAGCAAACAACGCGACAAAAAGCCGAGCGGGCGACTCTGTATAAAACCACTGACATGTGATGGTAAAGTTGCATTATCATCCCAACTATTGGAAAAATTGATTAAATACTTATATTCGGTTAGGTCGAGATTGTCAACAGTCGCTATTCGTGAAATAGAAATAATATAGTAGAATAGGCTCATTAATCATTTCTTATAATAAGAGTAAATCCCTATGAAAGTCATTGTCATTGGTGGCAAAGGCACAATTGGCACAGCAGTTGTAAATGAACTGAAATCACGACATGAAATTATTATCGCTGGACGCCAACACGGTGATGTGACTGTCGATATAGAAGACCCCGCCTCCATTGAAAAAATGTACCAAACCGTCGGGAAATTTGATGCTGTCATTGCAACGACAGGGAAAGTGCATTTCGCTGATTTTGCTAGTATGACAGTCGAGAATTATTATGTTGGCATTCACAATAAATTAATGGGGCAAGTGAACTTAGTGGTAATTGGTTCTCGTTATATCAATGCAAACGGGTCATTTACCTTAACCAGTGGTATTCTCAGCCATGATCCGATTCGTGCGGGTACATCCGCCTCCATGGTAAATGGCGCACTGGAAAGTTTTGTCAAAGCCACTGCCATTGAGTTAACAGAGGGTAAACGCATTAATATAGTGAGCCCTACTGTTTTAGTAGAGTCGATGTCAGTGTATGGTGATTTTTTCCGTGGTTTTGCGCCTGTTCCGGCTGCTCGCGTTGCTCTCGCTTACAGTAAAAGCGTAGAAGGGTTACAAACCGGACAAATTTATACTGCATTGTAGAATCGTAGGGTGGACAAAGTACCGCGTGAGCGTTGTTGCATAAATCGATTTTTTGTTTTTATTCCCTCTCCCCTTGTGGGAGAGGGTTAGGGTGATGGGTGCTTTTTAGCACAAAAACACCCCTCATCCGCCCTTCGGGCACCTTCTCCCACAAGGGGAGAAGGGAAAAATTGATTTATGCAACAACACCTACCGCGTGTCCACCCTGCTATTTTTATTTATTTTTCAATAAGTTATAATAAATAAGCGAAATCACTTGCTATTCCTTGCTTAAACAGTGATCATACGTCCGAAAAGTTACATTTGTTAATCATTTCCAATGAACACTCCCCCTCTCAATATACTTGAGCAATTGCGGGACTT
>JABDGK010000071.1 GCA_013286085.1 Gammaproteobacteria bacterium
CTCCCGCATCAGCGATCGTCAATAGTGAAGAAAAACAACCAAAAATTAATATCGCCAATCGAATGGCGGAACTTTCTAGCAAGCTTAAATTCAAAACTAGCCAGGCTGCGGAAAATAAAGACCCAATTATTACGAGTAGTTCAGCACCACCCACGGAGACTGCAACAGAACCAATGACACCACCGCTAACATCATCTGTGACTCCACCAGTCATATACAGAGAAGAAGAGTCCACTGTTATACCAGGCGTCATTATCGGGGCAGTAGTACCAACGGCACCGCCGTTAGTGTCACTTGTGACGCCACTGGCAGCCGCACCAAAATCTAACGTGCAGCCAACATTACCAGGAGCACTACAACAAGAAATTATCAATAGGAAGAAAAAAAATTCCGCAGAAAGTACGCAAAGCTCAGAATCAAGCCGGGTTTTATTTACTAGGAAAAATAAAAAAATACCAACTGCAACTGCTACCGAATCAACAGCTTCGTTGCAGCCATTAGATATTTCCACTTCTGTTGCTCCATCTCAACCTGATGTGAAACAAACAGAAAAAGCACCTCAAGCTACAGAAAATATCACACTAATTCCTCCTTCAGAAACAATCGATACAACATTTTCTAGCAAAACTAATAAAGGCATAATGAAACTATTAAAAGAAATTCATAGCACGGAAAAAACATTCATCGATAATATGAAAGAATTCATTGCTATTATTGACTTTACCAAAATAAGAGAAAATCTTTCTCTAAAAGAGAAGCGAGAATTTAATAGGAAGAGATTTGATCTAATTATAGGAAGATATAGAAGACTTGCTGAACTTAATTCTCTACTAGGAAGCAGGGACGAAAATCCGGATGTAGCCACTTTAATTTCTGGTATTTCTGGAAAACACAAACAGGATTTTGAAATAAGAAAGCAACTATTGGGAGAAATCACTATAAATTATGAGGATGATTTTAATTTTATTATAGAGTTACAGAAATTAGAAACAGTTAAAAATAATCCTAAAGCAATGGATTTTTTTAATGGTGTTTTGGAGAAATCGGATGTATTCCCTCAAAAACCATCTGAAATGGCTACAAAAAAATTACCACGGCCTGGAGATTATTTAATCCAACCTATACAACGGCCCGGACGCTATGACTTATTCTTAAAAGCATTGGAAAAAAAGCTATTACCGAGTGATCCAGAATTATCAAAGGTAACATCTACAAAAAATGAATTTATCGAATACATAGTCAAAATAAATGCGATAATGACCGAAAATATTTTCAAGAAACTGCAAAAAGAAATAATAGTAGCATTCACAAAAAAACGTGACAGGATATCAGAAAATAACAAAAAATATAGAGCGATGACTAATCTGATTCTAGATATATTATCCACAAAAAATGCGGCAGAAATTAGAGATTGCTTAGAGTCCGCAAGCAAAAATGAAACATTAACCCAGTCTCGTGGCGTGGGAGAAAGCACAACTAGCAAATTAATAACTAACTATTTAAATAAGCTAAATAAAAAACTTCCGCCGAAGCAAGGTTCAAATCAACCCAACAGCCTTTCTACTCATCTAACAGAAAAAACACGAACACCCTTAATCGATAAACAAGTAAGTGCGGTTCAAGCATCGCAATTAGCAGCATCCGAACCTCCATTGCTTTCACAAATACATCAGGGTGCACGTTTCGAACCACCTAAGCCAGCAATTACTATTCATAACAGAAATTCTCTTGAAGAAATATTAAAAAACAAAAAAAATATTTTTGTATTCAAAGAATACCAAGACAATCTGAATATGATTGATACATTTCGTTTTACTGATAAATTTCGTGAAGTATTTCACGATGAGGAACAATTTAGTGAATTAATGACAGAGTTAGGAATTACAGACAATAACAAACGTCAGGAATTCCAAGACTTAACAGAAAAACACCTGTCTGGAAAAACAGCGAAAATTCCATCAACGAGTCCGGCTTATCACGATCTAGAGTTCTCACTACCATCAATACCCATTGCTTCACCTGGAGATGATCCATCGCAAGATCATGCTAGTATAATGCCATCAAAAATATTACCGCCACCATTACCATCTCGCTCAACGCGACCTACAACAGCACAACATGAATCTACATCATCACTTCCATCTACTCAAGCGCCAGCAACAAAAACACCACCACCGCCTGTACCTTACCATTTAGCACAAGAACTCAGAGAGAGAATCCCTGGAATCACATTTCAATCGGGAGAAAAAAACAAACCACCAGAGAAATCTCCAGAATCATCTGCTCCAATCTCATTCATTGGCAGTGATGGAGCACCCATGTCATATGCGACATGGGTGGCTTTACCACCAGACAAAAGACCGAAAATGCCAGCACAAACTCTACCGAATGTTAATCAATCAATTGTGAATGTAGCAGCACCGATTGATGTAACAAAGCTACGAGCAGAATCTATAGCCGCATTAGCGCGTGAACTAGCTGCTCTTAAAGATTTAAAAACTAAATTTGATTATATAAAATTGCAATTTCCCCATAAATTACGTGAGATATATCAGGAGAAAGATGCATTAAAAAACTTTTTATCACAAGCTGAAATATTAGGCGATGACATAAGGAAATTTGAAGAACTTACCCAAGCATGGCTAACTAAGCCACAAAATACAACTGAAACCGAAGAACAAAAACGTATTAAAAATGAAATTGCTTTATCTGCACCCAGTGTTAGTGCATTCCAAGCACTAACAACAGGATTATCAGCGTCTGTTGGGGTGTCACCTCAACCTGCTGCACTCATATCTGCAAAAAAGACACCGCCACCATTACCTACATCAAGAACAGCTTTACAATCACCAGTGCCTACCTCATTCGTTGATAAAGATGGATCTCCAATGTCACTAGCGCAGTGGTCACAATTATCCGCAGAAGAAAAAGCGGCAATAGCCTTACCTCCAGCCCCAGTTATCATTCAAGCAACAACTAATACAGATACGTCGATTGATAAAGAAAAAACACGCTCCCACTTTCTAAAAAGCTTGGCACAAAATCTTTCTAATCCCAAGCTTGACAATGTACCAAAGAAATTCGATTTTATATCACAGTTAGAATGTCAGGAAAGTTTGCGCAGAATATACAGTGACAAAAAAAATGAAAAAGTATGGGAAGATTTCTTAACCGACGCTAATATTACAAGTCAAGAAGACAGAGAACTATTAAAAAAACTGAACGAAGATTTTTTAAATAAACCCACAAAAATAAATGCGGATGAACAAAGACGCATTGCTGAAGAAATAGCTTTATCTAAACCTAAAATAGAACCATCGACTATACCCACCTCAAGTACAAGTTTATTAAAAGAAACTACAGATAAACAAGTTAAAGAATTAATAAAACTATCTCAAGATAGAATAAATATTTGTACTCAATTGAAAGAAATTGCCGAGGCTGGTAAGGATCAAGATGCATATAACATAACTTACATAGAGTTGGAAAAAATTAACAACAAAATAAATAAACTTGATGAAGAACTTGATTTTGATATTGAATATGAGACTGAAGATGAAATGGGAGAGCAAGTAGAAAGAGATATTAACTTATATGAAGATGAAAAAAATATTTTTCGCAATAATAAAATACAATTCAATAACATTTTTAGTGTGATTGCAACACAATCGATGATATCTCAACCAGTACCATCTGTCAATCCTGGTAGTGGCGCACAGCCGGAGTTAGCTGAGCAACAATCAACTACATCTGTTAACTCCGTCCAACCTGCGGCAGAAGTATCAGAACACCCTAAAGCAACAATACCAACTACCATATTACCATTGTCGATAGAACCAGCACCCGCATCTCCAATGAAAGGGCCATCTCAACCTATTATTTCTGCTGCTGGATTAGCTCCCGTGTCACCGTCTCAGTTACAAACCACAATCCATTCCGTTAAACCAGCTGCCATAGTGATAGAACAATCTAGCGAAACCACGTCATCAACAATCACTATTGAAGAGTCTTCATTGATTAGAAAGGTTATTGCAGACAAGAAAATTGAACAAGTATTAGGAAAAGTAAAGACATATCTTGACACCATGGTTAGTATGATACCCCTTCGCAATGGTGTTCTATCTGAAAGTCGATATTTCTTTGATGTTGTGAAACAAATTGCATTTGACCAGGGTCCTGATATAGAAAATTTATCTAGACTACAAAAACAGATAGTAGAAAAAAATGATTATAAGCATTTAGCTGAAAAATCTGAGTTAATACATCGATACAATGCATTACTTGAAAAAATAAAAATTCAATTAGAACATTTAAGAACATTTGACTCAGTTGTGGATTTCATAAAGGGGAAAATTGGTGAATTGCAACTTGTTGATCAGGAACAAATAAGACGCGACTCTAACTTTGATATTGGCGTCATGCAAAAGCAAATTAAAACTGCACTAGACGAATCAAATTCCATACTTGAAGCAAAAATAATCCCTCTGAATACAGGGGAAATTGTTAGAATTTTATCCACAACTCCAGACTCAGCGTGGAAAGAATATTTAGAAACGCTACATATAGATGCAATACAATTATCTTCTCTTTTGCACAACGCGCCGCCTGAATGGAAGGATGAGATCTTGGAAGCTATAAATTTTGAGGCTCTTGTTAAGAACGCCTCTAGCACCTATGAATTAGAAAAAATTAGCAAATTATTTCCAACACATAAAGATGAAATTAATAATTTACTGGGTGAAGATCAAATACAAGATATCACTGTTAAAAACTATGCATCGCGTATTGATAGGATTCTTGATCCACGTTATATATATTTCGGTAATCGTCTTCCTGAGTTAAATAATTTTTATAACAATGAAATGGCTAGAATCCGTGATGATACAAGCAATGATCATGATTATCTAAAATATTATGTTGAAAATCTGCGAAACACACCACAGCAATCAGAATCTCAAACTACTAAAAAAGATGATTGGGCTATTATTGATTTATCATCATTAACGAAATTACAGAGTTTCGCTAAAGGATTAGCTTTATTATCGAATCATGATTCCATAGTATTCAAAAATACAAATAAAGAAAAGCTAAAAATTAATTTAGATAGCATAATAGCTAAATCAAAAAATGTGCGGGGAGAAATAAAACCTATTGCGCTTGTTAATTCTATTATTAGAAATGATCCATACCTCGCTGAGTTACAATTTTCAGTTGAAGATATTGATAATATAGAGATAGCTTTTCATTACGTCAATGAATTGATTACCAATAGAAAAAGTAATCTCAACGGCAATATACACATTCAAATTTCAAACACTATAAAAAATCAGCTACTATCTACAATTGAAAATTACTTAAGTGGCAAGGATGTTATTTCAGAAAAAACACAATCTGTTCTTAAAAACTATCAAGAAACTATTGCACTTTTCCCCAACTTATTTGATAAAGAAACAAAGGCCGTATTGGACTATTGTAATGACGTCATGAAATACATACAGCCGCAATTGCATTCTCATCGTAATTTAACTGTGCTTACAGACTTGGCAGATAGAGACGATCAAATTCTAACGCCTGTTTCTTCAGCAGGTTCAAAAAGATCAAAAGATGCAATTGAGGATCCGGCATCCATCAGTTACAGTCCAGCATCTACAACAGAAGACGAAGATTCTGATTCTGAGTTATCTGTAGATCGTCAATATTCTTCAGATGAAGAAGATGGAAATTCATCTATTTCTCCCAAAGCAAATAGCGTTATTGCATCCACTCTTAAAGATTTTGCGCTTGCTTTAGAAGAGTTTCAAAGCGGCTCAAAATTCCATAGAACTACATTGCCGATTGACAAACCCATTATTCTATTACTAGAAGAATTAAAGAAAGAAGATTTCAGTTTTGAAAAAACCAAAAAAATTATCGCGGATATCAAAACTGTATTACCACCTATTAAAGCTGGTATATTTTCTAAACCATCATTAAGAGGTATTATTGAGAAGTTTGAAGAGAAATTACAGGAAGCTGAGAAAACATTCCAAGCAGGACAACCACCAATCACGCCTGTCATTTCACCAAAGAAAGGAGGGTAAGACAATGCGCATTCATGACTCGATTAATCCACACGCCCCTAAAGAACCACAAGACGGTAATCCGCAAAAAGACCCCGATCCAGAAGATGAAACACCAGAAAAAGAACCTAATCCACGAAAACATTGTTAACACGTTATTCGTATTCAATGTCGTGACTATTAACTAAGCCTTGTGTTGCATCAATTATTGGTAGGCCAATTGAAATAAAAAGTCGACCCTTCGTGAACAGTCGAATTCAACCATATCATTCCACCATTTTTCTCAACAATGGTTTTTACAATGGCTAAACCGATACCGGAGCTTTCTACAATGTCACGGGGCTGCAAAGTTTGAAAAATTTCAAAGATTTTTTTGTGATATTTCGAATCTATCCCACACCCATTATCTTTGACATAAAATTGGTAGTATTTTTTTATTGTCTCACACCCCACCTGAATTAGACCTTGTGGTTTATCATTATACTTAATCGCATTACCAATTAAATTGAGAAAAACTTGGGTTATTTTAGCCTTCTCCGTCACAATGTGTGGCAAAGGCATGTCAATGACAATCTTTATGTGGGGAGGCGGCTCTAAATTTTCAATAATTTCTGCAACTAATTTATTTAAATCGACTGATTCAGTTTCTT
>JABDGK010000072.1:0-6256 GCA_013286085.1 Gammaproteobacteria bacterium
ACCCGCCTTCACTCTTAAAAAAAACGCGCGCACTCGACATATTAAATTAAAAGCCTCTGCTAAACATGGCCTAGAACTATGCGTCCCACTGCGTTTTAACCAAAAGCATATTCCTGAGATTCTCTCGACGAATCGCGAATGGATAGAAAAACAATTACTAAAAATTCAGCAAGAATTACTCATCACAGAATCACAAACATTGCCACATGAAATTCATCTAGCCGCCATTAAACAAACCTGGAAAGTGATTTACACACCCAGCGATAGCAAAAAACTGCGTTTATTTGTTCGACCGCAACAAGAATTGGTGCTCTATGGTAATATCAACGACAAAAAATTATGCCAAAAAATCCTCAGTAAATGGGTTAAAAGTCTCGCTACCACTATTTTAGCAGAACAAATAAAACACCTAAGCGAACGCATCAATTTACCCTATACTATTGTGACAGTACGCAGCCAACACACTCGCTGGGGCAGTTGTTCAAGCAATAAAAAAATTAATTTGAATTATAAATTAATTTTTTTACCCACTGATTTAACAAACCATATTCTGGTTCATGAACTATGCCACACCAAACACATGAATCACTCAGTAAAATTTTGGCATGCTGTTGCAGCTATTGATCCTGATTGGAAAAAACATAGCTCTGAAATCCGTAAGGCGGATCATTATGTACCGTGGTGGGCGTTATGATATTCATACCTAGAGGTTATTGACAATTATGCCAGCATTATTAGTTGATACAGAAAATTTTGTTTTACTCCACATTCCTGATGGCAAGCATTATATTAATGCGCCGAACCAATTGCACCCACATCTCCCACAAAAAGGTGAAACTTGTTGGTATTACATCCTTAACTTTCTACGTCCTCGTTATGGAAAAGCCATTGATGAATTACAGTGTCATGAATCTTCAGATACTGAATCCGAGCAATCAGCTGCATTAAAAAAATTAAAACAAGAACGCGATTTCGAAAAACAAATATCAAATTATCGCAAAAAAGAAACTTACGCCGGCATTTTAAAACGCTATGCAGAAATTTATTCTGATCTATTAAAACAAAAAAATATTCTTGCTGATAAAGCATGGGTGCAAAATAGACTAAATACTATTTCTCACGAAGAAAATACGTTCAGCATTCAAGCTCTTTTAGCGGATAAGATAACCATTGAAACACAATCAACTAATAGTGATATTCTATTTTTGTATCAATCTATCCAAACATATAATGAGAAAAAATTAGAATTAGAAATATTAACCGCCTTTATTCAACAAGAGAAACATAAAGCCTTCAGCAGTGCTTTTATTTCTGAAAACTATGCACAATCTCTCGCACAACACTCAAAAGAAACACTAAATGCATTGCGCTTATCAGCCCCACCCCGTCTTTTTGACGATAGCAATAAAACCGCAGCACTGATTCAAGAAGATATGTATTATCGTACTATTATAATTGATGCGATTATTAAGCATTACCAGCTTCCTTTATCTCCATGGAATCCAAGCGATGGCATTGAAAGTTTAATAAAAAATTTACGGCAATATGGGCCTCATGCTGTGGGTGGTAAACTTGGCATCTCACATCATCAAGGCGAAGCAGAGTCTCTTGGCACCTTCCATTCTCAGCAATTATATGCTTTAGCCGATGTGGATTATAAACAAATTGAAATGCCACACGTTGTTTTAGTTGTTGGCGCTGAACATGATGACAACAACCACAAAGAGTATGTTTACCTCATTGATACTTCACTCAAAGCAGGATCACTGATGAAAATATCGTATGAGCTATTTTGCCGAGGTTTGCTGGATATTGTCGGTCAATCTTACCATCCAGATACATCTTTTCCTGCACCTTACGCCGTTTGTCCCAATGCAAATGGAATAAGACAAGCTGAAACACTCTATCAAAAAATTAGCGGAACAAATTTAGGGTTATTTTCAAGTAATATATCTAGCTCAATAGCATCAGGTGGACACGCCGTGCTTCGTCCACCCTACGTTAAAAAATAAATTCTTAAAAATCAATAATCGTAGGGTGGACAAAGCGCAGCGTGTCCACCATTTCTTAAAACGCCAACTCACTCGCAATCACATCAAACGGCAGCTCAGCACCGATTTCACCGGTCATTTCTCGCTGATTTTCGAGATTGCGAAAATCCCAATGCTTCTTATCCATCAACTGACTTAAGCGCACACTGGATAATGCATGCAGCATATTACTTGGTACTTTTGGATTCTCTTTCGCTAATTGCTGAATCAGCAGTTTGACTTTTTGACGCATTAAGTTTTCTTGGGAGCCGCATAAATTACACGGAATAATCGGGAAACGTTGTTCATTCGCATACTCGATAATATCAGTCTCTTGGCAATACACCAGTGGTCGAATCACAATGTGGCGTTTATTATCGCTCAGTAATTTCGGTGGCATTGAACGAATTTCACCGCTATAAAATGCTGACATTAAAAATGTTGTAATTAAATCATCACGATGATGACCTAATGCAATTTTATTAAAACCATGTTTTTCCGCATAACTATAAATAATTCCACGACGCAGACGTGAACATAGCGAACAATACGTATTACCTTCAGGAATTTTTTCTTTAACGATGGAGTAAGTATCTTCGGTAAGAATTTCATAAGAAATTTTATTATCTTCTAGCCACTGCCGCATTTTCGCATCACTCCAACCGGGATGCGATTGGTCGAGTGTAAATGCAAAAATTTCAAATTTGTTATAACGACGACGTAATAATGTGAGTAAACGTAATAAAGTATAAGAATCTTTGCCACCGGATAAACAAACCATGACGCGATCACCCGATTGGATCATCTTATAATCGGCAATCGCTTTACCGGTGTAATGTAATAGTTTTTTCTCAACTTTTGACTCTTTTGCCACAATGCCGCTCTCCATTCTGAAGTACGCGGCATTGTACAGTGATTGGGCTGCTTCTTAAAGAATTATTACCAATTAAAATCAGCGCACCCCTGGTTGTTGTTTACGTTCATCTTCGCCAGAACCAGGTGGTGGTGGCGGTACCTGACCATAATAAGGGCCTCTTGGCTGCATAGGTGCTCGTTTTAAAGGAGCTGGCTGGCCTTCTGATTCACTAGGCATTGATTGCGCTACGGGCCCCAGGCCATAAATAGGTGAAGAATAAACTGCCGGTAGTATGCTTATTGATGAATTACTATCTGCCATGATTTGTGAACCGGGTCCAGGAGGCGCCGACGGCGGATTGAACTGGCTTATGAATGGCTGTGCAGATGGCACTGGGAAATTCAAATTAAATTTTTGATTCATCAAACCAAATGCTTCCGGATCTTTTCTTCTCATGAGTTGCATAATTTCATCCGGCAATAATTCTTGCTGATCTTTCAGTTGATCAACAATATATCCTAAGAAGCGTAACACACGATAAGCGCCCCACCCTTTGTTATTTGTTTTGCTAGCACCTTCTTTTTTGATATCACGCAATGTAAAAATAACTTGGACTAAATCTTGTGGCGCTATTCCCTGCGCAGAAAATGCAGATAAGATATCACTTGTTAACAACCATTTTTCAGGATTGGTTTCTCCATTAAATACAAGACGATTAGCACTGTGGTTATATCGTTTTGCTAATTCGGATCCTGCAATACACCCACCACCACCAAAAACTGCTGCTGTATGTGGACCACCAAATGCAGGAAAATAACAAGCTAGAAAACACGTTAGTGCTGATAGCACAGAAGCAACTATCTCGCGTTGTGATTGTCTGACTTTGTAACTATGACACCAGTTTAATGTAGGAGTGACTCCCGCACGTACAATATGCGGGCCTGCAATACCAAAATAAACCAGCGTACCAGTCACTTGGGATGCTGTTGACTGTAAATAAGTCGTATGCGCTGATGATGAAGCAGCCGAGGCAACACCTGTTGCACTCAATGCATCGAGCGCTGAAAATTGCGTAGCATGATAACTTAAACCACCAGGACCTGCCATCCCAGTACTGCTACTGAAATAGTTCATGCCCGTACTGCTAGATGAATAAGCTGTGCTATTATCACTACCCGAGCCAGAACCAGCACCAGCAAGTTTAGCAATCCCTGTACCAAGTGCAGCACCACCGCCACCAACACCTTTACCTAAATCACCACAGTCATCGCACTTACATTTGCAATCAACACCACGACAAATATTGCAAACACCTGAAACATCGGGTAATGAACAGCCACGGCAATTAATATCTTTACAAATATTGCAGATACCCGAGAAGCAATTACAATTTATCTTGCCACAGCATTCTGCAACCTTACCAATACCACCTGAAATACCATTAACTAATGAGTTACAACAACCTTGGCAATTAATTTTTCCACAACATTCGCCAATATTACGAAATAGCCAAGCAACACTATTACCTATTGTATTGCAAAAACCATTGCAATCGATTTTATCACAACAGCTTTTTCCTACGTCAGAAATACGATCACAGATACACTGTGGTGAGCCACAACCAGGACATTGTACTGATTGACAAGAACACGCAGACCTACCGCAAGAACCGCAGGGATCGAGTACTTTCATTTTAAAATAAAGATCTTTTGCAAAAACATTATTACAGCAATTCAACAACTGGTGATCGATACCATGACCGGGGTGATGATAAAATCCTGCATGGCCGTAATTTCTATGCGCATCATGCCAACCACCATGGAAACTAAAAGAATGATGATAACCGCCATGATGACCACCATAGTAACGATTATAATGATAGGGTTGATAATAACCAGAGTTGTATAAGTAAAGATTATAGCTATTATCATAGTCATATACTGGTTGTTGATCCACAACGACAACATTGATCTGCTGCGGCTGTGCGACAACAACATTAACCGGCTGAGGCTGTTCTACTACAATTGCTACTTGCGCCACATTAGCTGGCTGCTGTTGCACTGGCGGCGGTAAAATTTTTCTAAGTTCTTTATCAATTTCTACATTGATCTCTGCCGATAACAGTTCCATCGACTCAATAATTTTTTTCGGTAATCCATTTTCACTAGCACGCAATTCAGCAAATTTAGTCTCTATTTTCTGATCAACAACTTCCACAGACTGACCCGGCTCATTCTGCGGCAATTCAACAGCATTATTTTTTAATGCTAGCAGTGTCATGCGCTTGTGCATCGCCAGCAAATCCATTTTTAAATTGACATAGCATTGTGTTAGCCAGTTCTTTTGATTAGGGGTGAGTGTATTGATATCCTCGCAAGCGACAATATCCCGGCCAAACGTTGCGAATGTAATATTAAAAATATGATGTAATGCGCCTTCAAGTGAGCGTACTTCTTCTTTTTCTAAGTAGCCTTTTAATTCCACGAGTTCTGATTTTTCCACATCCGATAACGTTAACCCAGCCGCCAATAATTTTTTATAGCGCTCATTCTTTTCTCGCAGCACAATACTTTCATAAGCCGTTGAAAATACTTTTTCTTTGACACCTGTTTGTATTCTTGCGAAATTTTCTAAATAAAGTTGGCGTAAATCTAGTAATTGCTGACCCACTGCTGGCATAAAAAAGGATTCCTGGCTTAGTAATGATGGGGTTATTTTACGTGCTAAAAATTAAGAAAATATTAAATATTGATCATTTCGAGAATGTGGGATTTTTAAATTTTACAAAAAAAGGCAACACGCACCCAAAGAATGAAACCATTCCATGGTGCGTGCTGAAAAGATTATATAAGGAATATAATCCAAATTACTCGACGACTGATACGTCTTCTGCTTGCAAGCCTTTTTGACCTTGCGCCACAGAAAACTCAACGCACTGACCTTCTTCTAAAGAACGGTAGCCGTCGCCACGAATTGCGCGGAAGTGAACGAATACATCACCGCCTTGATCGCGTTGAATAAAACCATAACCTTTGCTGTTGTTGAACCACTTAACGGTTCCATTTTCACGTGCTGACATACTTTATTAACCTTCATTTCAAATTGAACAAATAATCGTACCTGTGAGCCCATCTCTAAAAGTCATTTAAGTTAGGGATAGCTACATGGTTACCGGCCAAGTATAACAAAGAAATTATTGCATAGATACAGTTATCGATCTACCTAAAAACTCTTTAATAATGAATAAGAAAGGTGAAAAACTTTCTCAGCATTATTATCAAATTAGATCAAACTATATACATAAAAATATAGCGGAATCACCTCATTCTTGTTGCACTTCCACCCTCTTTCGCCTAAGATTGCGCCGACG
>JABDGK010000072.1:6266-6606 GCA_013286085.1 Gammaproteobacteria bacterium
AAATAGCATAGTTACCTTCAAGCCGACGTAGCTCAGTTGGTAGAGCAACTGATTCGTAATCAGTAGGTCATGAGTTCGACTCTCGTCGTCGGCATCAATAAAATCAATAGATTGCCAGTTTTAAAACAAGGTCAAATTTTTCTGGTGCTAGGCTGGTGC
This sequence comes from Gammaproteobacteria bacterium, assembly GCA_013286085.1. GTDB lineage: Bacteria > Pseudomonadota > Gammaproteobacteria > DSM-16500 > DSM-16500 > UBA5158. The sequence goes on from JABDGK010000072.1 coordinate 6,426, forward strand.
TATGTTATCTGCCTGTTAAATCCTACCTCACAAGTTACCTAAAATTAATATTTGCGTATTTATTGATCAGCATGTTATCATTGCGAATCAAATAAACTCTACAACGCAAGAGGTTAAGGATGTCATCTGTCCGCCACGAATCAGGAAACACACAACAAGAAGAAAGACCTGATTTGATTAT
>JABDGK010000073.1 GCA_013286085.1 Gammaproteobacteria bacterium
CAAATCGGGAACCGGTGCAGTGCAACGAGAATTAGCAAAATTGACGGCTGTTGGTTTGGTGACAGTAAAACAGGTCGGCAATCAAAAACGCTATCAAGCTAATCGTGCCGCACCATTTTTTTCGGAGCTGCGTGGTATTGTGCTTAAAACGTTTGGTCTGGCTGATATAATACGAAATGCATTAACTCCATTAGCGAAACAAATTCATTTTGCATTTATCTATGGGTCTATTGCGAAACAAGAAGACACAGCTAAGAGCGATATTGATTTGATGATTATCACTGATCAATTAACTTATGCTGAATTATTTCAATTGTTAGAAAAAACAGAAGCACAGTTGGGTCGAACAATTAACCCCACTTTTCATACACAATCGGAATGGTTGAAGAAACTGCATCAAGGTAACAATTTTATTACTCAGTTAATAAAACAGCCTAAAATTTTTTTGATAGGGACAATTGAAAGTTGAGCCTTTTAGTCAGCAAGAGTTTGCTGGATTAGTGCATTCAGGACAAGCGCGTTTGAAGGATGCACTAAATGGAACTCTTGCAATCGAGAGTCGTTTTGATTTGGCTTATAATGCTGCACATGCGCTAGCATTAGCTGTATTGCGTCATCACGGTTATCGATCGAATAATCGTTTTGTGGTATTTCAAGTGTTGCCGCATACAATAGGCATTGGGCCAGAAGTGTGGCGAGTTTTAGCGAAATGTCATGATCGTCGTAATATTGCTGAATATGAAGGGGATATTGAAGTTGATGATCAGCTATTGCAAGACTTGTTATCGGCGACTCAGATATTGTTGGAGCAGGTCATGGTGAAGTTTTAATTGATGTGGCATGCCCCCATTTTGGCCCCGAACCATATTTCATTTTTTAACATTGAGGACATTATGACAACAATTGTTATAACTGGCGCAAGTCAGGGCATAGGTGCTGAAATTGCAAGAAAATTTTCAGGCTTGCAGAATGCGGTTGTGTTGTTGCTAGCACGATCTGAATCAAAACTGAAAATCATTAAAGAAGAGTGTCGGCAATTGGGCGCTGATGCGCATTATTTTGTTTGTGATGTGACAGATGAAATGCAGATAAAAAATGTAGCAAAGCAGATTATCGCTAAATGGGCAGCTCCGGATGCCTTAATCAATAATGCTGGTTTTTATCAACCTACTTCATTTACTGAAACGACTGCTGATGAGTTTCAATTTCAGATCAATATTAATTTAACGAGTGCATTTCTTGTTACCCAAGCGTTTCTTCCGCATATGATTGAGAAAAGAACTGGCGACATTTTTTATGTCTGTGCTACGGCTTCGTGGCAACCATTCCCTGTAAGTCCTGCTTATTGTGCAGCCAAACATGGATTGCTCGGATTATCGCGCACATTACGCGATACAACTAAAGATAAAGGCTTGCGTGTGGTAGCCGTCATGCCTGGCAAAACACTGACACCTGCATGGGATGGTACCGAGATCCCCGTAGAAAAATTTATACCCGCAGATGATGTTGCAAATATTATTTTAAGTATTCATCAATTAGATCGTAGAACAAATATTGATGAAATTATAGTAAGGCCGAGAGAAAGCAGCTAAGGGTGTAGTAGGCGAAACGTAATTTCTGTGGGTGGTGCATGCACCGTGTAAGAATATTGCTTTGTTTTAAATCACTCTGTATTATCCGCGGCATGTTAAAAATCATATCGCTAGTATTATATTTCATACGCATCGCTATTATGCTTGTAAAGCTGGATAAAGCACTAATGGCCGAGTGTTGCGTAAATAACTCATTCAGTTATCCAGAAAACATAAGCGCATACCAAAATTATCATTTATGGATAGATTATTTTTCGCGATTTTTGCTCATTATATTAATCCAAGCCGTCTAGCTAAATCAGCTATCATTATTAAGCCAGCAACCATTCTTAAATTTCATAAAGCATTTATCAAGCAAAAATATAAGTTACTATTTTCTGCAAAAGCAAAGAAAAGACGAGGCCCTAGGGGACCTTCGAAAGAGTTGATTAACCTAATCGTGGAAATGAAGAAACGCAATCTACGGTATGAGTGTTTTCGCGTTGCGATGCAAATCAAAAATGATTTTTCTATCGAAATCAATAAAGATGTTGTTAGGCGAGTATTGAAAAATTTTTTTAAAAAACACCCTGGGAATAGTGAAGGGCCATCGTGGTTGTCATTTCTAGCTAATACAAAAGATTCATTATGGTCTGTTGATTTTTTTAGATGTGAGTCGATATTGTGAAAATCCTATTGGGTTATGGTGATGATGGATCAATTCTCTCGAAAAATAATAGAATTTTCAGTATATCGCGGTGAGCTGAATGGAAACGCTATTTGCTGTATGTTTAACAGGGTTATCTCAAAACGGCAGTTACCAGCATATTTATCATCAGATAATGATCCATTGTTTCAGTATCATCAGTGGAAGGAAAATCTTCGGGTGCTGGATGTTAAAGAGATTAAATCAATTCCGCATACCCCCATTTCACATCCATTTGTTGAGCGACTTATTAGAGGTGTTCGTCATGAGTTACTAGATCAAACATTGTTTTGGAATTCGCTAGATTTGCAGAAGAAGCTTGATGGCCATCAAGATTATTTTAATCGGTGCAGATCGCATATGTCATTAGTAGCAAAAACGCCCGATCAAAAAGCAAATAACAAATGCGTGAAAAAATCATTTCAATAACGAATTATGACTGGCAGGCATACAGTAACGGATTATTTCAATTGCCGAGTGCTGCCTAATTTTGTATTTCGCCCATTACACGATCCATTCAACTATATATTAGTGCTAACATTCAATCCTGCTGGGGGGTTAATTGAATTTTAAATTTACCTTTGTAATTTCTCAAATTTGGGCTGGGGCATCTTTCATGGGTGTATTATAGAGATATTAGTGCAATATGAAAACAATTAGTTGTTACTAATGTACCGGGTTCCCTCATTGCAAAATTATTTAGTTTGTTGATTTAATAGATAAGTTTTTTTACCCAACATCAAAATTATTTGCAACCCTCTGAAAAATCATTCATGATCCTTCCGAAAAATATAATACCTAAACATAGGAATTTCTAAAAAATGGATTTTTTTCGCATTAAACCTAGATTAAGTAGATATATCTCATTTTTTCTGGCACTCATTCCAATAATTGCTCTAGCCAACGATGATAACAAATCCTTATTAAAGGATAGCCCATATTCTGTCGCTGTAGATTTAGGTGTAGCCAAACCAGCCAACATCGGAAACTCAACTACATTTCCATTAGGTTATAGTACATTTTCTTATAGTCCAGGCAGCAATGATGTGTATACCTCAATTTCCGGTATATCATTAAACAAAACTTTTGCGATAGCTCCGTTGTACAGATTGCAAGTCGGGTTAAGTTACCACTATGTATCACGCATGAATGTAAATGGTAATTTAGCGCAAGGTATTTCGCCTCCTTATTATCAATCCAGCTATTCTTTTAGAATTAGCAGTTCTCAGTATCTTGCGGAAGCAGAATTACATCGTCAATTTTACGATCGTTATTTTCCTTATATTTATTTAGGCGTGGGTGTCGCATCTAATAGTGCGTATGACTATTCAACAGCTGTCCCAGCCTATTTAACTGTGACGCCAAATTATAGTAATAGAACAACGAATTCCTTCACTTATAGCTTAGGAATAGGCGTAGATTACTTTATAGCGCCGAAAGTATCACTCGGCTTGGGCTATCGATTTATAGACTTAGGTAAGGTAGGACTAGGTGCAGGCATTATTAGAAATACGCCGCTAGGTGCGAAATTGACCCAATCAAACTTATACCTGAATACGCTACTTGCGCAAATAAATTATTTCATGTGACTTGTTCTAGGGACACAATAAGGAATTTTACGAATGTACTTCTATCGAATGTTAATGCATGTTTTGTTAATTTTTACATTGACTCACTCTCTTGCTATTGCTGACCTTCATTCTTCAAAGAATCAATCAAAAAAACCGGCTATTTTACCTTTTACGATTACAGTCCAACCCGGAACATATTTGCCTAGTCAAGTAGCGCTTGGGTCTACTGTGCATGCAATTTATCAGGTCACCAATAATAATAGTATTACTGCTAACAATGCGACTTTCGTCTCTTTACCACCTAACACATCTATCAATCCAAGCGGATGCGGCGCCACAAATAGTTTTAGCTTGGCGCCTGGCCAAAGTTGCACGTTAACATTAACTATTTCTCCCACTGGTTTAACACCAGGACAAATTATTGATGGCTCAAAAGCGCCTAATGTATTAATGGCTTGTTGGAACGATGGTATCAGTTGTGCTGGTACGACCGATTTACTCAGTGTTACCGTTATACCTGCACCTAGCTTATCGTATCAATCACTGATGCAAGATGTTTTAATTAACGCCGATTTGTGGGGAACGACACCAGCAATACTATCCGCTAATTATGGTTTTCAAGGTATTGAAGGGGTACCACAAGGTGAAGCAAATGTGATTGCTGCCGGTGGCGCATGGGAAACAATCACAACGCCTGGAGCGGCTTACAATGCTTTTACGACAGCTAGTACTCCATTTGATGTTGCATTTGGTTGGGGGTATTCCACTTATTATGACGATGCGATGCCAGTTTGCTTTTCATGGCCGGTGTTACCTTCAACTGTTAATCCTTCTGATTTCATGCTGACCTTAAATACGGGGCAAACGGTACAACCTGACGTGGCATCGATTAGTCCTAATCTTTTATATAATAAACGCAGTTGTGTCGTTATTTTTGGAAAATTTGGTAATCGTTTAGCGCCTGGTACGGCGGGAGCGGTCTATCCTGTGAGCTTAAATATAATTGATAAAGGAACAACATTAATGCTTGTTGGGCCAAATGGCCCAGTCAGCGCAGTTGGTTTATCGCAATCTTGCGGAAATCCCTACACACCCGGTGGTGGGCCAAAGCTGATTGGCGCAAAGCTTTCAGTCCAGAATGATGTAGGTCAAAGCGCGCCGGTTTTATTTAGTGCGAATGTGCCAAATGGTGGTACGGCGCTTTACGGTGCAAATGCGCAATATCGATTACGTATCTACACTACTGCTGGAATCTCGCCTGATGGCGTTGCAGCAATTCTTCCGACTGATTTTAGTAAGTACTTTCAAGTTCAGGTGGTTGAGAATGGGATAACAACTTTATTGACACAAACAAATGTCCCTTATAGTTTTTCTGCAGGTACGATTACTGTTGTTGGTTTAGCTGACCTCGGTATATATAACGCACCCTACAATGATGCTTATGTCGCAGATCGAGATAATTATCTTGATATTATTTTGATGGGTGATGAGGCTGCAATGCGTTTAATTACAGCTGTCATTATTCCGGCCTCTGGTAGCTACTCTCCGCTTTATAATCCAGGCGGTCCCGGAAATAATCCTACACCTGGGGTGACTTATACATTCCCTGGGCCTACTTGGGTTCAGCCTGTCACGATCGCACTGGATAATCCACAAACGGTAACTTATCCTTGATGGGTCGGGGTCATATATGGCGGATCCCTTTCCTAGCTATGATTACAAGTTGGCGCAGTTGATGGCGTAAAAGAAGCCTTTTCTCGGAAAGCCTGAAAAGCCGGAGTTATGAATGGCAAGACACCTTCTTTTTTCAAGGTTAATAAAGAATTACCGTAAAAATCTCCTGCTACAGCGTTCATTGCATCTTGATTATAATTAGAATTTTCTTTATCGATTAGGTATGGTGAAGAATCCTCAGTGGTATAATACTTAGTGGTACAAAACTCAGTGGTAAGATACTTAGGGGTATAATACTCACCTTGCCAATTCAAAGTTTCAGGTCCATCACGAAAAACTTCTTCATATCCCTTACGAATAACTTTCATTTCTCTTTTACCCAGAGCATAAGGAGCGTTTTCTTCATCTGCATTCCCTATTCTTGCTTTACACTCACTTAACTTTTTCTCCAGTACGTTGAGGCGTTCAACTTGCTCTTCCGAGGGGCAATATACTTCACGCTCACGAGTATCATAAGTATAATCTAAACGTGGTGGATAACATACATTATAGCTTGCCCAGGTACCGTCGCGATACCGGCATTCATGTACAACTTTAGTAGCCTGCGCAGTACAGCGATTATATTCCATAATTAGCTGCGAGATTTCAATTTTCGTTAATATTTTATCTAAGAAAGCCAAGCTTTCCTCTTTATTAAGCCCTTCTGGAAAGTTCCAAGACCAAGAATGAGCCTTCACTATTCCGACTAGCCTTATTTTTTCTTTGTGATCCAAACCAAGAGGAGCAAGCGCTTCTAAGATTTTATTGTTTTTTGCACCGAAAGTAGAAAGGGAAAAAAATCGTGATTGCAACGACAGGGGCTGACGAGAGGAAAAGGATGTATACTTATTAAAGGTATTTGCCGAGACGAGTGAATTATTTAGAGCGCTGGTTTTCAGAGCACTGGGGGAACTTTTTAAATGATTTTCAAAAATTCGCAGCAGGCTAATTTTTGATCTAGACATGCTTTTTATTCCATAATTTGAGAAAATGGAGTGTAGCATTCCTAAGCTTCACAATCCACCAA
>JABDGK010000074.1 GCA_013286085.1 Gammaproteobacteria bacterium
CTTGCACGTGTGGTTGCCTGAATCGATGGAAGGTCCGACACCGATTTCTGCCTTGATCCATGCGGCAACCATGGTGACAGCGGGTATTTATATGGTGGCACGTGTGTCGCCGTTATTTGAATTTTCACAAGTGTCGTTGTCGTTTATTTTAGTCATTGGCGCCACAACGAGTTTGTTCATGGGATTGTTAGCAGTGTTTCATCATGATATTAAACGCGTAATTGCTTATTCGACATTATCGCAATTAGGTTACATGACCGTGGCGCTGGGTGCGTCGGCTTATGATGCGGCAATTTTTCATTTAGTCACACATGCCTTTTTTAAAGCCTTGCTGTTCTTGGCGGCAGGTTCCGTTATTATGGGTATGCACCATGAACAAGATATGCGAAAAATGGGTGGCTTAGCGAAGTATATGCCAGTGACCTATTTAACGTTTGCGATCGGTGCGTTTGCGGTATCTGGGTTGCCTCCGTTAGCGGGTTTTTATTCCAAAGACGCGATTATTGAAGTGGTGCGTCTCACTACCATTCCTGGTGCGCATTATGCTTATTTCTGTGTGTTGGCTGGTGCGTTTATTACACCGCTTTATATTTTTCGCGCGCTGTTTTTAACTTTCCATGGTCAAGAGCGTATGGATGTTGAAGCGAAGAAACATCTCAAAGAATCGCCTTGGGTCGTTTTAATTCCGTTAATTGCTTTAGCAGTTCCAAGTATCATTGCCGGCGGTATTTTAATTGGTCCCATGCTATTTGCTAACCCACGTTTATTGGGTAACAGCATCTTTGTCTTGCCTGACCATAATACGTTAGCAAAATTAGCCACTGATTTTCATGGCGCGCGTTTGATGGCGATTCAGGCAACGCACAGTTTGCCATTTTGGTTAGCGTTAGGTGGGATTGTCGCAGCGTGGCTGTTTAACCTGCAATGTACGCATTTTGCGGATAACCTCAAAAAACGGTTCTCCTGGTTGTATGCTGTGATGGTGAGTAAATACGGTTTTGATGATTTTAACCAACTCGTATTGGTGCGTGGCACGCGTAAGTTGGGTTCGTTTTTTTACGATATTACCGACCTGAAATTGATTGATGGTATTTTTGTGAATGGTTCCGGTAAGTTGATTCGTTGGTTTTCACGCGTGGCTCGGCATGTTCAAACCGGCTATGTTTATCACTATGCGTTAACCATGGTATTGGGGCTATTATTCTGCCTTGGTTGGCTTTTGCTTTAGGATTCTGATTTATGTGGTCACATTTTCCAATATTAACGTTTCTGACGTGGTTTCCTGTTGCAGGTGCCATTGCCGTATTGCTGACTGGCGGTGACAAGAACGCGAATATGGCTCGCACGATTGCTTGTGTTGTCGGTGTTATCAATCTCGCTGTTTGTGTGCCATTGTATTTGGGATTTGACTCTAATAATTTCAACATGCAATTTTTAGAGAATCATTTGTGGATTCGCGTTTATCAAATTCATTATGCATTGGGTGTGGATGGTATTTCGCTGGCGATGATTATTTTGACGAACTTCACCGGATTATTGGTGATTTTTGCGGGTTGTGAAGCGATTAAAATTCGTGTGGCGCAATACATGGCAACGTTTTTAACGATGCAAGGTATGATGATTGGTGTATTTGCTGCGACCGATGCGATTTTGTTTTATGTATTTTGGGAAGGCATGTTAATTCCTATGTATATGAGTATTGGTATGTGGGGAAGCGCCAATCGTTCTTATGCGTCAATTAAGTTTTTCTTGTATACATTCTTGGGTTCTATTTTGATGTTGATCGCCTTCTTGTATTTGTATAACCAAGTCGGTAGTTTCGATATTCAAAAATTTTATGGCTTGAAATTAACAACGCATATTCAAGAATTGTTGTTTTTCTCTTTCTTTTTGGCTTTTGCAGTCAAAGTACCCATGTGGCCTGTGCATACATGGTTGCCGGATGCGCATACGGAAGCACCGTCGGGTGGTTCGGTTGTGTTAGCGGCGTTGATGTTGAAGCTAGGTATTTACGGTTTTTTACGTTTTAGTATGCCTATTTTGCCGCAAGCCTGTGAAGAGCTGGCTTGGTTCATGATTATTTTATCGTTAATTGCGATTGTCTATATCGGATTGATTGCTATTGTACAAACGGATATGAAAAAGCTAATTGCCTATTCTTCTATTGCACATATGGGTTTTGCAACGCTCGGTTGTTTCATGGCGTATGACATTATTCGGCACTCGTCAACGTATGTGGATGCCTATATGAGTTTAGAAGGTGCGGTGGTGCAAATGATTGCCCATGCATTTGGCTCGGGGGCGATGTTCTTGGGTGTGGGTATGCTGGCTGATCGTTATTATAATCATAGTCGCTTGATTAAAGATTACGGCGGTATCGCCAATCGGATGCCAGTTTTTGCCGCATTTTTTATGTTGTTTGCCATGTCGAATGTCGGCTTGCCTGGCACAGCAGGATTTGTTGGTGAATTCATGGTAATCATGAGCGCATTTCAAGCGCATTTCTGGGTGGCGTTTGTGGCGGCATTGACATTGATTTTAGCATCATCTTACACGTTGTGGATGTACAAGCGTGTTTTCTTTGGCCCGATTGCAAATAGTCATGTGGCTGAGTTTCAAGATATTAGTCTATTTGAAAAAACAAATTATGTTTTATTGGCAATAGGGGTGTTTTTCTTGGGGTTGTACCCGGCGCCGGTATTAAACTTGTTGCATGCAACCATTGGGCACATATTGTTAATTAGCATACCTAATGTGGTGGTGCATTAATAATAAGTGCCTTTGCGATTATTCTCCCTTCTCCCACTTGTGGGAGAAGGGCTGGGGATGAGGGGATGGATGTGGCGCATTTTCGTAAATAGACAGAAAGTGTAGATCATTAACACCCTCACCCTAGCCCTCTCCCATGAATGGGAGAGGGGATAATTTAGTTGGGGTGACTTTTTAAAAGAAAAGGTAACTAGATATGAATTTCACAATGCCGGTTTTTTCTGTTGCCGTACCAGAGATTTTTATGCTCTGTATGATCGCCATGATTTTACTCGTGGATGTTTGGCTACCCGCGAAGCACCGCATGGTTACCTACTTTTTGGTGCAAGCGACGTTGGTGATCACAACCTGCTTGTTGTTTTCACAGTTTCGTAATTATCCGAGCCCTATTATCACGTTTAGTGGTAACTACGTTATTGATGATTTAGCGATTATTTTAAAAATGTTTATTTGTGTGGTGAGTTTGTTTGCATTTGCTTATTCGCGCGATTATATCAATGACCGCAAAATGACAATCGGTGAGTACTACTTGCTTGGTATGTTCGCTGTGCTGGGTATGTTGATTATGGCGTCCGCCTATACTTTTTTAACGATTTATTTAGGCTTGGAGTTGCTGTCGTTATCCTTATATGCGATGGTTGCGATGCAAAAAGACTCAGCTGATGCAACAGAAGCTGCGATGAAATACTTTGTGATGGGTGCTTTAGCTTCTGGATTATTGTTATACGGTATTTCAATGGTGTACGGTGCTACGGGTTCTATACAAGTATTGCAAATTGCTAGTGTGCTTGCCAATGCATCGGCGAACCAACATGTCGTCGTGGTATTAGGTTTAGGATTTATTTTGGCTGGTCTGCTTTTCAAATTTGGTGCGGTGCCATTTCATATGTGGGTACCGGATGTGTATCAAGGTGCGCCGACGAGTATGACACTCTTTATTGCGAGTGCGCCTAAAATTGCTGCGCTAGGTGTCACGATGCGGATTTTGGTAGAAGCATTGCCTAGTTTGCAAGTGCAGTGGGAACCAATCTTAATTGTTGTTGCGTTGCTCTCGATGTTTTTCGGGAATTTATTGGCGATTGCGCAAACGAATATTAAGCGCATGTTGGCTTATTCTTCGATCGCACATATTGGTTATATGTTATTGGGTATTATTGCTGGACCCAATTCAGCTGAGGGTTATTCAGCGGCACTTTTTTATATCGTCACGTATGTGATTGTTGCTGCAGGTGGTTTTGCTGTGGTGGCTATTCTCAGCCAAGATGGCGTTGAGTTTGATCGCTTAGATGATTATCGCGGATTGAATGCGCGCAACCCGTGGATTGCATTTATGATGTTGTTATTGATGTTTTCGATGGCTGGCATTCCGCCAACGGTTGGTTTCTTTGCAAAGCTAGGATTGTTAGAAGCGTTAGTGGAAGCGCATTTAGTGTGGCTGGCAGCCTTGGCGTTGTTGTTTGCCATTGTTGGCGCGTACTACTATTTACGGATTGTAATGTTAATGTATTTTGAAGAACCGGCCCAGCAGTACCAAGGTAGCCGCATTGTCGTTGCTCCCAATATGTTGGTTGCTATTAGTATTAATGGTGTGGCGGTTTTATTACTCGGTTTATTGCCAAGTACATTGATCGATATGTGTCGTATTTCTTTTGCTTAATCTCTTTTCAGAGCATTCTATGACACCACCCCAACGTGCGGGGTGGTGGGTGACATGATAGTATAATGACAGAATTATAAAGTTCCGGGGCGATGTTGGACTTTCTCTTCTTCCTGCGTTTCAGATTTAGGAGTTGCGCGAGGAAAGAATTGGCTATAACCCTGAGAGCTACTTGAACTTGAAGTATCCGTGTTGCCAACTATTTTATAATTTTGAGTACTGCTTGAACTTGATATATCTATTTTATCAACCATTGCTTTTTGAACTTTTTCCTTAAATTCATCATGCATTTCTAGAAAACGGCATAATAAATCCTGTGTCATGCTACCTTCATTTTTAATAAGATTATTATAATCTTGATAAAGGATTTGCATAGCATGACCTATTCCGCCATTCTCCATTTGATATTTAATAATCTTCTGAATGTAATCTAATAAGTTGCCTAAGGTTTTACTTGTTTGACTGCGCTCATATGACTGTGCTTCTTGCTGTTCTAATTTTTCTTTCAAGATTTTCCAAATTGACGAAGTAAATCTAATAAGGGTGTCTTGATCTAAAATAGGCAAGCAAACAAGAAATTTTTGAATAGGAATTAAATTAGATCCCGCTGGACTTGTTTCATCGATAAGCGGTGTTTGTGGTGGAATGATTTCAGAAAATAATTTCTTCTGTTCTGTTGCCGGAAGTTTTTTTGCAAGCAGAATAATGCTTTCCAGAAAAGCTGTATCCAGATAATCAGATACAACTCGAGGTTTTAATTGCTGAATCCGTTTTGCAATCAAATCAAGATTTTGTTCAGGTTCAGAGTAGCCTAGCTCAGCCAAGGCACTGTAGATTTTTTCATTATGCAAATAAGCCTGCATTTGATCACTAGCACGGGGTATCAAATAACGATAAGCAGATTTCCGTGTGGATTGATGCGAATTTTCGTTGGGATCCTCCTGAGGAGCTTCTATTTTTTGTAATAAAAATTGAATGGCATCCTGAGTGACTTGAGGTTCATTTACTTGTTTAACACAGGGCACTAACAAATGATATGAAACATTATTTGCTATAAATTTTAGTGCGACTGCTCTTAATAAATCTTTCTCTGTCGTGCAGGCCACAAATTTCGACAATGCACCGGCAAGTCGAGGTTTGTAACGTTCATTGGCGTTTTCAAGTGCCTTCAGTAAACAAGGTATAAATTCCTTTTCTCTTTTCAAAGCACAAATAGCAGCATCCCAATACAAAAAAACATCTAATGCGGATTCACAATCTTGATCACTACCATTTAAGCTCTCCAAAATCTTCGTTGCAACAGCATTGTGTACAGTTTTTGAAAATAAACCTGGATAAGCATACTTCATATGGCCTGCAAAGAGTTGTTCTAACTCAATGTTAGAATGCAACTTCGCATCAGGAGCCAAGTTTCCTGCAAGCTTTTGTGTTTGTTCGTTTGAATATTCAAACATGTTGGGATGCTGTTGGGATTTATTGTTTAGCTTAAAAATGGCTTCATAAACCTCAACTTCCATGTTTGCTTCTCGTACCAAACCTGAGAAGGGATCTTCTGTGGGCAATTTTTTATTTTCCCAATAACGATAGTCTTTATGCTTAAGTAAATGATCTAAAATATACCGCACAATTTTCTTTGTTGGTCTTTTATTTTTGTCATCAAAGGATGAAAGCGCGCGCAAAATATCTGTATGCAAATCCGAAGATTCTCTAGCTAAGATACCATCAATTAAATAAAGACGTTCCTTATCATCTAGATAAGGATTCAGTGCTTCAAACAACTCTTTACCATATTGCGCTTTATAAAATGAATATCCATGTTTGGCATGATGAGTATCACGAACCCAATTGCTTTTAGTTTTATCTTCAAAACGGTTTACTGATGCATCACTACCCATGATAGGCTCAAAGAATGATACAACTTTTGAAATAATATTTTTAGAAGAATAACGGCTAGGACGAAAAGGTTCTATGATCGCTGGAATCATTTCTTTTTTTCTAATGTCAGCACTGACAAGAGGTAGTAGATGGATCAGTGATCTTACCGCATCTAC
>JABDGK010000075.1 GCA_013286085.1 Gammaproteobacteria bacterium
GCGCAATATTAGTTGTAATTAGGCTGATAAGAATCCTTCCAATCCATTAAGTTTAATTTCGTATACATCCTTGAGCATCACTCCAAGCAATCCCTTAGGGTAACCTTTACGGGCGAGCCATATCAGATAACTCTCAGGCAAATCGATCAAAAGACGATTTTTATATTTCCCAAATGGCATACGGGTTTGGGCTAATTTTGAAAAATAAACTGGATCTGGCATTAATGTTTCGGGTTCATTCATGATAATTCTTTAAACGCTGGATGCTTCTTGATTAGTTTTAAGGCTTGGCTTATCAGGGTTTTTCCTGGCTCCATCCGATGCCAGGGACTTGCACCTGAAGGATGTGCCAATGGAATGAGATCAAAAGAATGGCCTTCGAAATTGACTTTAAACTGCTTGCCGATCACATCGGTTAATTTATCAAATTTAAGAAATTGTTGGATAGCTAATTTTCCGACTGGAATCACTAATTTAGGATTTAATATTTCAAGCTCTCGACTCAACCACTGGGAACAGTTTTTGACCTCTTGAGGATTTGGGGCCCTATCCCCACCTTTAAGCTCTTTACCGGGGAAACAACGGCATACGGCAGCCATATAGATCGATTGTCGAAAATGTTCCTCATCCAAACCAGCCCCTTCTTTAAACCACCCAAAAAGAGTCTTGCCAGCTGTCCATGCAAATGGACGGCCAAGCTTGGGCTCTTTATCTCCGGGGGCTTGGCCAACCAGGATGACACGGCTCACCACAGGCCCTCCACTCACCACCGGTGGATGCATGTTGGGACATAGACGACAGGCTTTCAATTGCTCGATATGTTTGATGAGTTTTTGCATTACTAATGCGCCAAAACTATCTGAAATAATGCAGGGATTGCTAAAATTAAAGCCCCGGTCATCTTCCAAAAGTCCAAACCTTCGCCCTGCAGTTTTCCCTTAAAAGCAGAATTTACTAGCAGTAATCCCCCCATAAGACTTACCCAAGTAATCCAAAATGTTAAGAGCCCCCGCGTTTGGCTTTCCAAACCATAAACTGGCTTTGAGCTAAGCTGGAAAAAAACTATCACCACTAGAACGGGAATGCCCACACTACTAAGTGCACTTTTCATTAACCTACCAATTTATAAATGATTAATGAAGACCCACCGGTCATTATCGACCGATGGGCTTCATTTGATCCCTGAATAAAGCTTACTTCTTAGCGCCTTTTTTGGCTTTCTTCTTGTTCGCGACTTTGTCTCCCATAGCAATGACCTCCTCCCGATTTTTGATGCTGGTATTATCATTTCAAAAATGAATTTAAAATTGTCCCTGTGACCAGCCCTCCTGCTGTTGCTGCGGTTGTGGCTTCCGATGCAACAATTAAAGACATGGATTGAATGCCTAACCTTCCCGGGCCTTTAAAGCGATTAAAAAATAATTGGCCGGGGCTGGCAAGAAAACCTGTTGAGAGTTTCTGAAAAACAGTTTCCATGGTGACAGATGTATCTTTGTAGATCCATGCACTTGGTTCTATATCGATTTGTTCTCCGGCATTCAAATTAATTTCAAACACATTGCCATAACCATGTAGCCATAAAATTCCTTCATTATTAATACACTTAAACGTATCGATAAAGAATCCACTTACTCCTAAAAACATATTGGCAATACCTTGGACGCGCTTAAATGTATAATCAACACTATCAGTCGCAGCGAGAAATTGATGTTCACGAACGTCAATACTTTCATTTTGTTTTAAATGGATCGCAAATACCTGCCCTGCGCCATCACGACTAAAAGAAATACGCCCTACACCTTGTGCTTGGGTTACAAATATATTGATCCCTGCGATCATGCGTTTGAAAGCACCACTCAGAGGTTTAATAGAAACATTAACCGTCAAATCCTTCCAAAGCAGCACATGATGCTCAAAATAAACTGGGACCTGACTCAAATCAATTTGTAAAACTGGGACTAGCTCACCTTCAATGTGATACGTAACACCTGCAAATTTCTCATCCCTGACTTTGGAAACTACCTGTACTGGAACAGCCATAACATCCTCCCTTTTTTATCCATTTAACCTACTTATCATCAACATGAAATGTGTGAATCATCCTGTGCACAATAGGAGCTAGAACAATTCCCATTATTCCGATAAAAACTAACCCGCTAAAGAGAGCATAAAACGATGCGAATATTTTTGCATCTACCCTGGTCAAGGTA
Organism: Gammaproteobacteria bacterium; assembly: GCA_013286085.1. Classification (GTDB taxonomy): domain Bacteria; phylum Pseudomonadota; class Gammaproteobacteria; order DSM-16500; family DSM-16500; genus UBA5158. Next base: position 2,211 of record JABDGK010000075.1, read on the forward strand.
TCCACTGGCCCCATACCCCCCAAAATCATTGATGCATTGAGTAAAGAATCAATCCAGTTTAAACCTGCAATCCAATGATACCCAGCAATACCGATACCTAAAGAGATTAAAATTAATAAAACGGCGAAGCCAATGTATACAGTCACCCTTTTTACAAAAATTGGCCTTGATATTACTTTTTCGTATTTTCGTTCAAACATTTTTATTCCCCTCTGCTCCTATTGCTTTTAAGGACTTAGGGTGAGGAATTTATAGTTTCTAAGCGAAGAATGATTTTTTTCCCAGACCCTGTTTGTATATAATTAATTCTAACCGGCAGTCCATTGCGGATGGGACTGCCATTCACAGCCAGCGAATTATATCCTACATTAAAAATTGAATCTACTAAGGTAAAACAAGTATTCTTGATACAGAACAAATCTTTGGGGGGGACGTACGTGTGCCTATTACGAAAAGCATTGTAATGATGAAACCTGGAGACATCACCTTCCACAACACTCATTGTTCCACTTTCAATCGCCTTTTTAGAAGCTAAAAAATCGGAATAGAATTCGTAGGATAGTCCGACTACGATAAGATAACAAAATGCAAGTACCACTAAAAACCAAGGACTATTAAGATTGTTAATGTTGCGACTACTCAGAAATCTACTTGGTTGAGTCACCGAAACATTACGGAGCTTAAAATAAACCCATGTCACCCCAACTGGAAATAGAACAAATAAAATAATCCCTATAACCACCTTAGCGAAACTGATTCCATCATGACCGAAATCATAAATTATTTGGTAATTCATAAATTTCCTGATGTGTTTTTTAATTTAGATTACTGTAAGATTAGCTCTTTTAAGACTTTGCGGCAAGAATTTTATCGCAGGTTACAAAGAATATCGCAACCACGTAAAAACGTGATTGCGATATTCTTAGACTACATGCATCCAATTTTATGGATGAACGACTACAACCGTATCATCATGATGATGCCACCAAGGATGGTAATGATGTTGCACATCTACATAACAGCCTGAAAATTGAATAACCATCATCACGACACCTAAGACCAATGCTATTTTTTTCATTTGCACCTCCTCTGTCTTTGGGGCACTTTATCAAAGATAAGGTTAAAAAAAGATGAAATTAGGATTAGGCGATTAATGAACAACTACATTTTACTCATCATTTTGTGCCACAAAGCATCAACCAATCGAACGGGGTTATGCCCCACATTCTGTGCTGTGCGTTTAAAATAATCATTAACCTCTTTGACGATGACTTTGTCAGGCACCCCATCGATAAATTTCATCATGTCCTTTTTCTGCATCTGCCCTATATTCTCGATAGCTTTTTGTTTAGTCATATTTTCCGAAAGACCGTATCGAACACGCATTTGAGATGGAATACCTTTAAGCACATCATAGACCCGCTGATACTGTTTATGAAATTTAGCATCATTCATGCCTGATATCTTTTTTATTTCCTTAGTTTTGACCTTTGTAACATCCATGGTCAACACATAGCCCTTGGCCAAGGTCTTAAGGGTCATTGCCACTAGATTTTCGGGGTTTAAATTGTCAGCAAAGCTACTGGTAGGCAATAAAAGCTGAAATAAAACTAAAGCGACTAATGATAAATTTTGCACTTTCACTATTTTTCTAAATTTCCGATAACCAAGGGATTTTGGGGGCGAGGACAAAATTAAGCTGTACTAAAACAATAAATCCAATACTAACATAGGTGTTGATGAAACAAAGCCCTGCTCCCAATGCGTAAAGTATCTGGGCACCTATAACTCGTCGACGCATTGCTTTGTCAAATTCAGGCGGGGTTTCCTTTTTCACGACTCCCGTCTTAACAGCCCTGTGCCAACAGCAGTAAACTAATACTCCAAGGATAAAAATATTAAACCAATAGGCAAGAAGAGCTGTTCGATAGGTGATAAATTCAGCGAGTAATCTGGTAGAAAATGGCAAAATCGTTACAGGGAACAAAAAGCCCAAATGCAGCCAAGTCAGATGCCGGTCTGAACGGGAAAGATGATTCAGCTGGGTCTGTTGCCCTACCCAAAATATCCCTAAAGTGACAAAACTCATCAAATAGACTAAAAGATTAGGGCTTAATTTAATCAATTCCCTGATTAAATCAGATTCATTGTGGATCAATTCTTTCGCTGGCGTGCGTAAATCCAGCAAAAGCAAGGTCATGGCAACGCCAAAAATGCCATCACTAATAGCAGCCAGGCGTTCTACACTTTGACCTGCGATTCGATTATAAATGACACTCATAGATGGTTTCTATAATCACATCCATTGTTCAGAATGCACAACTTCCCCGTTCTTAATATTGACATCTACTTCGCATGAAAAAGGTAACAATAGATGCTTAATATTCTTTTGGGAAAATTTGACTTTCCAGATATAAATGACCTGACCACTTGCAAACTCAAAAACATCCTTTTTTGCTGAAGTTGATAAGTTGTAAACAGGAATTTTGTGGGTCAAAACATAGTTTTGTGCGATCGTCAGCGCATCTTTTTTGCCAATCTCTTTTGAATAATCAACTTTCAATATTTTTTGTTTAACAGATTTTGATTGGAGGGTCACACAACCAGCGAATAAAAGCAGACTTATCAATAAATAACATGCTTTGTTCATGATGCTCCTTAATCCTTAAACTTCTTCTTTACCCCGCCAGGCTTTTTCTTCCAATTCTTCGATTTACCTTTTCCTTTTCTTTTTTCCCAGGAACCCGCCTTACGGTGCTTGGAAGGAAATTTCTTTTCTTTAACCTCTGGAATCTCTTTTATTTCTTGTTCGGGAACAATGATGATGGGCTCGGATTTCTCAACAATTACCCTCTCAGGAGTCACATTGAGAATTCGCCCCATAAAATCCTTACCTTCCAAGGCCGCAATGGCACTCAAAGCCTGGTTTTCATCCGACATCTCCACAAAGCCAAATCCTCGAGGATTCTTGCCTGATTTATTGCGAATGGAAACAGAATCAACTGTTCCAAAGCCTTGAAAAAGCTTTTGAACATCCTCTTTGGTAGAAGTGAACAATAAATTACCGACAAATATGCGCATTTAAACTCCTACACGTCATATTTCTTTGTCTTCTGAAAACCGCCTTTTTTCTTATGAAATGGCTTCGGCGAACCACCAGGCTTTCTGAAATCTCTAGGTTTCTTATCAAACCGTGATTCAGAAGGACCATCACTCTGTTGCTTGGCAAAACATTCACTACAAAAAACCGGACGATTACCAATTGGTTTAAAAGGAATATCGCATTGGTTCCCACACTCTGAACAAACCGCCTTATGCATCATCTTGCCCTTTTGGTGAGAATCAAATCCCCGACTGGAATAGGAGCTTCTTTCCCTTTCCACAGGCTTTGATGAAGAACGCATCATCAAGGCATCCACCTTCCGATCAAGAGCGATAATTTGCGCTTCTATACGGGCTAAAATTTCTGAGTCATTGACTTTCATAAACAACCTTTCTTTAGTGCTACATTTAAAATTTATTGCTCCCAGGCGATATCTTCAGCAGCACCTGATCCTTGTGCCACTTCGGGTTCCACTGCCTTATTCCCTGAGGAAGCATTTGAATCAGCATTATTCTGTCGTTTAGGCATAAAATGCACGGCATTAGCGCTGATCCTCACTCGGCTTTGGGTCTTGCCATCCTTCTCCCAACGGTCTTGACGCAGGCGGCCTTCTACAATCACGCCATTACCTTTGGTTAGATATTTAGAACAATTTTCTGCAGCAACGCCCCATACCTCGACATCAAAGTAGGACACTTCAGTCACTTTCTCACTATTCTTCATAAAAATGCGGCTATTGGCGATTGATAAACTGCATACCGCTTTACCAGAAGGGATATACTTAATCTCAGGATCACGTGTCAGATTACCCATGATATTTACACTATTAAGACTCATAATTGCTCCTTCATTCGGTGATTGTTAATGGTCAAGC
>JABDGK010000076.1:0-873 GCA_013286085.1 Gammaproteobacteria bacterium
TGTCACCAGCAGTAGCAAGCGCGCTATCGAGGATCATTTCGACTCTAATTTTGAGTTGGAGTCGAGTTTGGAAGAGCGTGGTAAGTATGATTTACTTGAAATTGTCCGTGGTATTCTGCCAGAAGGGGTAACGTGTGCGTATATTCGGCAAAAATCTCCTCGTGGCTTAGGACATGCGGTCTTGTGTGCAAAGCAATTTGTAATGAATGAGCCATTCGCTGTGCTATTAGCTGATGATTTAATTGATGGTGGTGAAACATCCTGTTTACAACAAATGGTGGATGTTTTTCATCAATCGCAAAATAGTGTTATCGCCGTCGAAAAAATTGCCCGCTCTGAAACCAAAAAATACGGTGTTGTTGATGTGAAGAGCAGTAAACAAACGGTAGCTGATTTGCAAGGCATCGTTGAAAAACCGCATCCTGATCATGCGCCTTCTAATTTGGGGGTTGTGGGACGATATATTTTGACACCCCGTATTTTTGATTTATTAGAAACAATAACCGAAGGTTCAGGTGGTGAAATTCAGTTGACGGATGGTATTGCAAAACTGCTACTAGAAGAAAAAGTGCAGTCTCTGCAATTCAAAGGTAAGCGTTATGATTGTGGTAGCAAGCTAGGCTACTTAGAAGCAACCATTGCTTATGCACTGAAACACCCTGAGCTCGCCAAAGATTTTAAGCTTTGCTTACAAGGTTTTGTTGATGAGTTTACTTTCGCGTAATTATGTAGCGATATATTTTATTGCCGCGTTGTTCAGTATTTTATTATCATTTGATGGTAACTTGCGTGCAACAGTGATAAATCCTGATGGGATTTGCTATCTCCAAAGTGCGACAGCCATAGGCTCTATTGGTTTGCATGCGGCAACCC
>JABDGK010000076.1:883-6178 GCA_013286085.1 Gammaproteobacteria bacterium
TTTTATTCCATGCTGATATATGGCATTGCTGAGACAACCAAGTTGTCGTATATCACATCCGCATTTTTTCTGAATGGATTGTTTTCGCTTATTTCTGTGTTGGTTTTTGTTTCTATCGTCCAGTTGCTAGGTGGCACAAGGCGTGTATTGTGGTTGGCGGCAGCCACTATTTTATTAGCACATGAATTTAATGCCGTGCGCGAGTATGTAATTCGTGATCATGGTTTTTGGGCATTTTACTTATTATCGATTGCTTGTCTGATTCGATTTTTTCGAACAACACAGTGGCGTGATGCGTTACTGTGGTTAGCAACCTTGGTGATGGCGACATTGTTTCGTGTGGAAGGAGTGATTTTTATTTTATTAATGCCATTTAGCGCATTATTTTATACAAAAAACCGGTTACGTCTCTTTCTGCAATTAAACACAATGACAATAGTGGTTAGTGTGGGATTAGCTATTTATATTTTTATTCATCATGGTGTTGTTTACGAGGGACGTTTAGCTGAAATTCAATATCAATTTTTGCATGGTGTGAGTGCGCTATTAGAGAATTTTCACGCTAAGGCGAACGCATTGGGTACTTATGTACTAAGTGTTTTCTCGGCGCGTGATGCGAATGTTGTTTTAGTCTTATTGTTAGCCGTGTGGTATATCGTGAGTGTTATGACGAATTTGTCACTCATTTACAGTGGGTTAGTCGGTTATGCTTGGTGGAATAAATTATTATCGACAGACAAAGCTGGCAGGATTGTTTTGTGGGGTTATATTTTAATTAATGTGGTGATCACGGCGGCATTTTTAATTAATTTTATGTTTCTGTCTAAGCGTTATTTAATTGCGTTGTCGTTGCCTCTTATGCTGTGGGTGCCTTTTGCGTTAGATCATCTCATCAAGCAACATTATCAGCGTCGTTGGTTATTACCGGTTATCATATTATGTATGCTGGCGAGTGCGTTAGGCGGAATTTTTGATTTTGGTTATTCAAAAACTTATATTCGTGACGCGGGTCTTTGGTTGAGAAATAATACAGCAGCTAATGCGACAATTTGTAGTAATGATTTCCAGGCGATGTTTTATTCGGATCATTTAGGTAATACTATTTTTGATAAAAAAAGTGTTTTCAGTGATGTATCACTGCTAACACAAGGTAAATGGCAGCAATGTGATTATGTTGCTTTGCACACGAATGCAAAACAATACGATGGTCCAGTTAATGCGCTCATAACTGAAATACAAACAAAGAGTCAGTCCACCCAAGTTTTTGCTAATAAACGGGGTGACAAAGTCGTTATTTATAAGGTTTCTAGGTAGGAGAGTATCGTTTGAATATTACCGTCATAGGTGCTGGGTATGTTGGTTTGGTCACTGGAACCTGTTTTGCTGAGTTAGGCAATCGAGTTACGTGCGTTGACGTGAATAAGCAAAAAGTAGCGAATCTTAAAAATGGCATTATGCCAATTTATGAGCCTGGCTTGGAACCCATGGTGGTGTCTAATGTGGCTGCAGGCAGATTACACTTTGTCTCTGCTTTACAGGAGCAGAGCGAGCAACCGCAAGTTATTTTTATTGCTGTTGGTACGCCGAGTGATGCAGATGGTGCAGCGGATATGCAGTATGTGTTAAGTGCCGCGCGTAATATTGGTGCTTATATTAATAATTACTGCGTCATCGTTGATAAGTCGACTGTGCCGGTCGGTGTCGCTGATCAAGTGAAAGCGATAATTCAAGAAGAGCTGGCAAAGCGCGGTCTTGATATTAAATTTGATGTGGTTAGTAATCCAGAATTTTTACGTGAGGGCGCTGCTATTGATGATTTTATGCGGCCTGATCGTATTATTATTGGTGATGCTTCTGAAAAATCCAAAGCCATCATGTTGGAGTTATATACGCCGATTATGCGTTCCAGAGAGCGTATTTATTTCATGAATGTCAAAGATGCAGAGATGACAAAGTATGTAGCGAATGCCATGTTGGCAACTAAAATTTCTTTCATGAATGAAATGGCTGTACTCTGCGAACGTTTGGGTGTTGATGTTGAAAATGTTCGCCTTGGTATTGGTTCCGATGCACGGATTGGTAACGCGTTTATTTACCCAGGCTGTGGTTATGGCGGATCTTGCTTCCCAAAAGATGTGAAAGCGCTCATGAAAATGGCTGAAAAACACGGCGTAGAACCATTGGTATTGCGTGCAGTAGAAGAGCGCAACGCACAACAAAAACAAGTGTTGCATCGTAAGATCACCAAAATTTTTGGTGAAGATTTATCAGGTAAAACCATCGGCGTCTGGGGATTATCGTTTAAACCGGGTACGGATGATATGCGAGAAGCATCGTCTCTGGTCTTAATAGAAAACTTAATTGCGCGGAATGCGCGTGTGCAAGCGTATGATCCTGTGGCTATGCCGATTGCTAAAGATATGTTGCCATCAGAATGGTTTTCATCGGGGAAATTACATCTCGCTGAGCATCAGTATGAAGCGTTGCAAGCAGCAGATGCTTTGGTGCTAGTCACAGAATGGAAGCCATTTTGTTATCCTGATCTTACGGCTATGAAAAAACTTATGCGTCGTCATATTATTTTAGATGGCCGCAATCAATATGACCCAAAACAAATTCGCGACGCAGAATTTGAGTATTACGGAATTGGGCGGGAAGTGGTGTATTGATTGATCTCGTCTCGTGAACGTGCCCGCGTGCGTGCCCGTGCCCGTTTTTTTTCAATTAATTTGATATTTTAGAGCCCGTGAAGAGCATACTGGCATGGCATTACTGATAGAGGGTTGCTGCGTAAAAAGTTACAAAAAACGGGCGCGGGCACGCACGCGGGCACGTTCACGAAGGGTTACACTAGAGGAAAGACGGGATGTGCGAGAACTAAGTAAGATACTGCAAGAGCGGATATGTTGACATATCCGCTCTGAACAGGGTTTACGCGAAGTGATAAATCAAGCCAGCCATGAATTGGTTGTCTGATGCGGAGAACTTCGTACCAGTAACACCTTGGGTGAATGAACCATAGTTTGCATGGCTGTATTCGCCGCGAACGCTGATGTTTTGGTAAACAGCTGTTTCTAAACCAATGCCGTATTGGAACGCGCTTTGGGATCTAGTGTTACCAGTGCCATTAACATTAGCAGGTAAGACTGTTGCTGATGTTGAGGTGGATAGATAGTTATCTGTCCCTTGGATTCTAGCTTGGCTATAGCCTAAACGAACGTAAGCTAAGGTGCTGTCGTTTACTTTCAAGCCAGGTAATATGCTGACGCCCCAGCTCCAGCTCACAGAAGCCTTTTGTGTGGAGCCTCTTATGGTTGTTGTTGTGCCAATTGTTGTTGTTTGACCTGTAATATTGTCATTAGCACCGCTGTCATTAACAAACAATTCACCAGCAAGGTAGTAAAAGTTGTTCCAATACATACCGTAACCGCCGAAGAGTCCGCCAACGAAACCGTTAGCAGCAATATCACGACCTTGTGCAAAGCCTGTGGTCGTAGTTGCCGTAGCGCCTGTACCTGTATTGGTTACGGTTACTGGGCCACTTACACCAACAGAGTATGTGTCATAACCACCTTGAGCACCTAAGTAGAAACCATCATGCAAAGCTAAAGGTTGTACGCATGGAGCAGCAGGAGCAGCCATAGCTTCACCTTTATAGTTGCCTTCACCTTTGTAGGCGTGATGAGCAGCTAAAGCAGAGGTGGAGCCAAGTAACATAGTGGTTGCCACTACGGCTAAAGAAATTTTAGAAAGGTTAATCATGTATGTCTCCTTACAGTTATATAATTTAGTGTTCCTAACGGATCATATCAAAGAGTCCGCAGCCATTTTATTTAAATATTTAGCTAAGAGCAACCATTATCATCACTAACTGATTGTTTCTTGTGATTTTAATGCATAAAAAATACAAGTTATGACCACCATGTTTTTTTTGATATAAATTTTATACAGACAGGTTGGGCTGCTATGAAGTAAAAATATTTATTTTAAGTTAAGTGCAGAACATCACCTTCTTTTGCAGCAAGACAGCGTGTTTTTGAGCGTAGGGTTTTCAGAATTGCTTTTGCATGCTTTACTTTGTTATCGATATCTTTATCAAATTGATCTGGATCGTGATGGTATAAACACAGTTGTTTGACATGTGCGTGATGTGCAATTTCAACGACGCTGCTGACGCACGAGTGTCCCCAGCCGATTTTTTTAAAATATTCTTCATCGGAATAAGTTGCATCCATGATAAGTACATCCGCATCTGTAATGAAGTCCACTAGGCGATTAACGATGGTTTCATCATATTGCGGCGATTCTTTGGGATAGATTTCATTATCGGTGACATAGCAAAAGAGTTTATCGAGATAATGAATTCGATATCCCAAGCATTTACCGGGATGCGTTAAGAAAATGGTTTGTACTTCTACGTCATCAATATAAAACGTCTCTTCTTTGAGATCTCTGAATATTAATTTAGCGGCAAATTCACTAATGGTAATTGGGAAATAAACGCCATCCATTTGGTCTGCGATTAATTTCTCAATGCCAGTATTCGCGTGTTGAGTACCAAAGAATTCAAACTGATTGTCTTTCAAGTAAAGTGGTACGAAAAAAGGTATTCCATTAATATGGTCATAATGTGGATGAGAGAGAAATATTTTTGCCGTAATGGGATGATGTATTGTTCGTAAAATGTAGTTTGATAATTCTTTAATGCCGGTGCCTGCATCAAAAATAAAAAAATGATTTTGGGCAATGTTGAGTGAGATACAATTCGTGTTGCCGCCATAGCGAGTAGTTTGTTTGCCAGGAACAGGCAGTGTGCCACGCGCGCCCCAAAACTGTACGGTTATTTCACCTTTGTGCGCTGCTAAAATAGTGCAAGCTAATGCATCGGGCTGTAGCGGTTTAGTCAGGTAACCATTGACGCGCAACTGAAAAATTTGCGCATAATCTACGTTAGGTTTTTCAGGCGCAATAATTAATAAACTAGGTTGTGCTACTGTTTTCTGAGTGCGCAATGTCGTGATGAGTACTAGGCTGTTTGATGATTGAGAGAGATCGCATAGAATACAGTCGGGCTTTAAGATTTTCAGTTTTTCGAGAGAGAGTGATGATGAGTTGCCACTCGTAACGGAGTGTCCTTGTGATTCTAGTGCTGTCTGGCAAATGGTTATGGTGTGCGTGTCGGCGTCCAGGATGAGGAAGTGTAGTTTTTTTTGCATAGTCGTTGCCGCCGTCAACTTTTTGCAATTTGATACTATTATTGTAAGAGAAATTGGATAAAAATGAAATAGTTATTCG
>JABDGK010000077.1 GCA_013286085.1 Gammaproteobacteria bacterium
AACTTGAGCCCACGCAAAGAAATGCCCGTGGATTCAATTTTGGCATGCAATAACGGTAGCAATTTTACACCGATAGTTGCTTGATCTATTTCAGCAAATACTTTCTGTTTAAATTCGGCTGGGTTCGCGAAGATCATATGCCCCACTTTCAACCCAATGGAAGGAAAAAATGTCCATGAAATATCGCCATCAATTGTTAATTCACGTCCAGTGTGTTTGAGCACTTGCGCCGTAATCATTGGTTTAAATGTATTTGGACTGACGCATGTTACTAAGATGCCTATCCCAATAACCGCTAATAAAAAAAGCAATCCTAAGAACAAGCCTGTTTTTTTCAAGATTTTAGTCATGTGCGACACCTAACTTTCTTTTATTATGAATGGAGCGGGTGATGGGAATCGAACCCACGCTATCAGCTTGGGAAGCTGAAGTTCTACCATTGAACTACACCCGCTTTGAGTATAAGTTGGTGGTTATTTTATGCTATTTAACCATAAGGTCAACTAATGTTGCATAAATCAAAATTTCAACATCTCCCCTCTCCCACAGCGCGTTTCCTGTGAGGGGGCTGGGGTGAGGGTGATTATGATCTACACATTATGCGTATATAACACATAATGTGGTTGCATACAGACCCTCATCCCCAACCCTTCTCCCGCAAGCGGGAGAAGAGAGATATTGGAATTTTAATTTATGCAACACATCAACCAATCATAAAAAAACAGCCCAGAAATCTGGGCTGTTTTATCACGATAGCATTAATTAAGCATGCGCTGGTGGTGTTGGTGGCTCTGGTGTTGGTTCTGGCGCTGGGGCTGGAGGGAAACAAGAAGTAGTATCAATACCCACACCGCTTGCCGCCGCCATGACAGCATCAACATCATATTGATGATCTTGCGCCGCTGAAATCACACCGCAAGCCGCATCCTGGAAGGAAGTGTTTGATGTCCAGTAATGCGAATTCGCTTGCACCATCACATCAAACGCTTTTTTCGTATCCCATCCATTGGTTGTACCTAAGAGATAGAAGAACTTATTGAAAACGCCACTCGTATAATGCACATCAAGCCATGGATGATAATCTTTTGCATTCCCAATTGACCTGCCATCTTTAGTGGGATCATCCATATAACGTAAGGCTCGATCTGGCGCTTTGAAAATTTCTGGCCCAATCTGCCAACTATTATGGCCAACAGAATAAAACTCTGCTGCCTGAGCTGCCATATCAGAGAAGGCTTCATTTAATCCACCGGATTGGCCTGAATACACAAGATTTGAATGTTGCTGCGTAAAACCATGACTAATTTCATGTGCAGCCACACCTAAAGAAACCAATGGATAGAACATGTTGATGCCATCACCGAAAGTCATCTGCTTACCATCCCAATAAGCGTTATCCATATACTCATGCACACGCATATTCAACATCATTGGCTGACCATTCTCAGTCAACACAGGAACGTTATACCATTTTTGGTACATTTCTTTAATGACTTTACCCGCATATAAAGCGTCATTGCTTGGCGAGTAACCACCATTGACCTCATCCATATCTGAATCCCAGTAGACTCTTTCATGGGCCAACGTCACTCCCTGAGCCAACATTGGCGCTACACAAGCAAATTGAACGACTGCATCATGATTGCGTCTGTCTTTCACTGTCACATCCGTGTTTTGGAGATAACAGATGTCAGTATCCGTATCACGCTGCATCTCAAGCTGCGGCAAACTCGTTTTTAAATTTCTATAAACCAGCAAGCCCATTTTTTCGTTACCACCAAAACCACCGCCTTCGACATTATCCAACGTTTGGATGTTATCCCATTGCTGATAAACAACGAATGAAGTGCCATCCATAATATAGGTGGGGTTCTCTGGCAATCCTTTCGCTGGCGTGATCTTGAAGCTAATCAAGAAGGCCCAATGTGCTTTGTTATTTTGATCAACATAAACCATCAGACTTGATTTCGTATCAGCTACTGCGGCCTTACTGCCTGATTTGTTTTGATATAACTCAATTGCGGATTGGAGTGCTTTATCTGCTTGTGCTGACGTAAACAGATAAGCTGGTGTATTCACCAAATCTGCTGCTAAATTTTCATAAATAATACCATTCATGCTAGTATTATTATTTTTAGAAGCTTGTATTAATGACTGAAATGCGTGGCTACCATTTAATTTTTCACTTTGGGGTTGATGCACAACTGCATCCGCTCCCCAAACGGGATAATCTTGATACATTTCTTGGATACGCACATGCAACGTTTTATTTTGATCTACTGCGCTGCTAATTTGTTTAAAAGAAGCATTAGGTGACAGCGATTGCAATACACCTATTGGCTGATGCCGAAGATCCACGGGTGTTGCTGCCCATGTTGATGTCATGCACACTAACGATACACCCAATAAAGCCAGACCAGATGCCACAAGTTTTCGATGATGTTTATGCATAACTAACTCCATTTAATGTAAGTTTTCTTCCTGAAAATTCTTATCCTAGTTAGACTATGCCATCAAGAATAAAAAAACCAGACATTATTTCATAGGGATAAAACCGACAACATCCTTAGCCTCTTTTTTAACAAAAGAGGCCTAACCGTGTGTTTTTAACAAGATGTTACTTCTATACCGACTGCTGAAAATGCGCGCGTAATATCATCGACTTTATAGCCATAATCTTTTGCTGCATCGAGCACACCACAAGCTGCCTCAGAAAAATTAGTGAGAGGCGTCCAATAGTTCATATTTGCGTCCACCATGACATCAAATGCTTTTTTTGTATTCCAACCAGGCGTTGTACTTAACAAATAAAACATTTTGTTATAAACACCGCTGGTAAAATGCACATCTGTCTCTGCATTATAGTCTTTTGCATGATTGATTGAGCAATCCTGTCCCGGCAGGGCACCGGATTGGCAATCTTTGGTGGGTTCATCCATGTAGCGTAGCGCTTTATCTTTTGCTTTCATGACTTCAGGGCCAATCATCCAGCTATTCTGTCCAGTCGCATAAAACTCTGCAGCCTCTGCAGCCATATCTGAAAATGCTTCATTAAGTCCTCCAGATTGTTCATAGTATTCGAGTCCTGAATGTTGTTGCGTAAACCCATGGCTAATTTCATGCGCACCGATACCTAACGAGACTAACGGATAAAAACTAGGCCCACCGTCACCAAAATACATTGCTGATCCATCCCAGTAAGCATTTTCCATGTTTTCATGCACAATCATATGCAACATCATTGGCTGACCCTTTTGAGTTAACACAGGAATACCATACCACTGCTGATACATCTCTTTGATTATCTTGCCAATATATAACGCATCATTCCCAGGTGAATAGGCACCATTTATCTTGTCATGATGTGCATTCCAATAAACGAAATTATGCTGTTTGGATTTATCCGCGCAGGCGAATTGCATGACGGCTTCTTTAGCACGCATATCTTGTACCGTGATATCGGTGTTTTGCAAATAACACGTATTTGTTTTCGCATCACGGAAAATATCTAACTGCGGAAAATTGGCTGCTAAACCATCATAAGTTAATTGACCCATTTTTTTATTGCCGCCAAAACCACCGCCAGCGACACTATCCAGTGTTTTTAAATCATCCCAAACTTGATATACCTGCAAGGTGATGGCATCCAAAATATAGTTTGGATGCTGTGGCAATGCAGCTGGCTTATTCTCAACAAAACTCACATGAAACGCCCAATGTGCACGATTATTGTGATCAACATACACAATTAACTGTGATGCAGTATCTGTGGCAGGGTTTTTGTTACCAGCCTTTTGTTGGTGGAGTTGCAATGCTTGCTGCAATGCTTTCTCCGTTTGTGAATTCTGAAAAACATACTCCGGTGTATTCACTAAATCAGCATCGAGATATTGATAAATAACACCATTCATCGTTGTATGATTATTATTAACAACGAGCAGTTGCCGCAACCCCTGTTCTCCATTTAGCAAGCTACCCTGTGGTACATGCACCACAGCTTCACTACCCCAAACCGGATAACCTCGAAAATATTGTTGAAAACGACTATGAACAGTTTGCTTTGCATCACGCTGTTGATTAAGCGGCTGGAAAGACACTGTTGATGAAAAAAAAGTATTGAATATTGTAATTGGCTGATGACGTAATATCACTGACTGTGCTGCAAATGTTGATCCGCTTAGCAAAAAAATGCCGGCAAGTGACGCCAAGAACGTGCGCGAATGCTGACGCATAAAATCTCCTGAAAAAAAATAATAAAAAATGGATGTCAAGGAAGGTAACACATGAGGAAAAAAACAAATTGGGCTGTGGCTAGAGAGTAACGCAAAGAATTGAGATGCGAACTCTATCACTACATATAACAAACAGCAATAGAAAATCACAAAACTCAAATAAAATATTTTAACTTTCTTAAAAAACGATTAGTATGCAGACAAAATAACTCATCGACCTAAAGCGTATAACTCATCATGCAAACCTATTTATTTTACGATATTGAAACAACCGGCTTAAACAAAGCATTCGATCAAGTCCTGCATTTCGCCGCCATTCGCACCGATTTATCACTCAAAGAAATCGAACGTTATGACATAAAAGTCAAACTAAACCCCGACATCATTCCCGCACCGCGTGCAACGATCACACATCATATTGGCATTGCCGAAGCACAAGAAGGATTGAACGAATACCAGGCCATTTCACAAATCCACCAACTGCTGAATGAACCAGGAACCATTAGTTTAGGTTACAACACCCTGGGGTTTGATGATGAGTTTTTACGATTTTCCTTTTATCGAAATCTGCTAACACCGTATACCCACCAATATGCCAATCAATGTGGGCGCATGGATTTATACCCCATTGCGGTGATGTATTTTCTCTATAAAAATGACCTCATCAAATGGCCCAGCCTGGATGGCAAACCCAATTTAAAACTAGAAAACATAAATGCTGCTAACCAATTTATAGCGGGACGCTCCCACCATGCCATGGTGGATGTTGAAGTAACACTGGCACTCGCACGCGTTTTTTTCCAAGCTCGCGATATATGGGATTACATTACTGGCTATTTTACGAAACAAACCGATCAACAACGCATACAACAACTACCCGCAGATCTTGATCATGCTCTCACTGTTCATCATGAAGGTTTAATGCTCTATGGAAAATTGGGTGCAACCGATTTTTATCAAGCGCCTGTGCTTCATCTTGGCAACAGCGTCCCTTATAAAAATCAAAGCCTCTGGCTACGCCTCGATACAGCCGACCTAAATAAAACAACTATCGATACAATTGCCGACACAACCTGGGCTATTCGAAAAAAAGCGGGTGAGCCTGGTTTTATTTTGCCACAGAAAAAACGTTTCACAAGCCATCTCACCACTGAACGGCAAACACTCGCGCAAGCAAACAAACAATGGCTGAAAGATAATCCGATTTTATTTAAACAAATCATAGATTACTATCGTCACTATACTTATCCAGTCGTGCCAAACGTCGACATCGAAGCCAGCCTTTACCTCAATAGCTTTTGGTCTGATGACGAAAATACTTTCTGTCGCCGCTTTCATCAAGCTAAACCGATTGATAAAGTGGCTATGACAGATAATATTCGCCATCCTAAATTAAAAGCACTTGCCATTCGCATCCTGGGACGCAACTATCCAGAACTATTATCTGCTGCTCAACAAGATGTTTTCGCACAATATACCCACCAACTTCTCACAACATCTGGTGATACAGGCATTATTGACTTTAAAGGAGCGGGAAAACTTTCCCCAAACACAGCATTGGCCGACATCGCGCTGCTGCGGCAAGAAGCGCTCTCCCCGCACCAATTACACTTACTGGATGAACTAGAAAACTACATCCAAGTAAAATTTTCGTAATACTGCATACTTTGATTGCACATTTCCCAAGCAAAAAATACAATAGCAAGCAAGCCAGTCTAAATACGCAGAATAATTAGAGCGATTAAACACCTATGAGACATGTCTATCATGCGCTACTTGCGCTGCTCGCCTCAACAACCATACTCGTAGCATCCGACAGTGCTGCTGACAATGTGGTCAACAA
>JABDGK010000078.1 GCA_013286085.1 Gammaproteobacteria bacterium
TGCAGCAGGCTGAGCCGGTTGTCGCTGAAAATGCAAAGATAGTAGCTTCTTCATTGCCGTCGCCATTGTCTGATCAATCCGCTGGCGTGCAAACTGACTATTTTGCAGTAAGCAATAAATCGCATGATGGTTCTGCATCTGAAAATGGCGTGGCAGCTTTATTGCCACCGCCGTTGCCTGGTCAATCAGCTAGCGTGCGGATTGTCCCTCCTTTGCCAGTGTTTCATGCGCTTAGTTTAAATGAATCGCATGGTTCTGCATCTGAAAATAAAGTAGCAGTTTCATTGCCACCGTTGTTGTCTGATCAATCGGCTGGCGAGCAAACCGCTCCCCCTTTGCCAGTGCTTCATGCGCTTGGCTTAGCGGGATTGCAAATCGATTATTTTGCAGTAAGCGGCGAAGCTCATGCTACAACAAATACTAGTGGTGTGTTGTCATTTATCCAAAAAAGTGAGGATGACGACGATGTCGTGAGCCATGCCCGAGAAAAAAGCCAGCAACATACAACCGTGGTGCGACGAAGCGCCTTTAGATAAGTGTTTGCTATCGGGTTCAAATAACTAGCACGGCATGCTGGGGTCGATTTCTTTTGCCCATGCTTGAATGCCGCCGCGTAGATTGCGCACATCCGTAAAGCCATTTTCCAAGAGGTATGCTACAGCACGGCTGCTTCGCCCGCCCATTTGGCAGTGCACTATAATCGGTTTCTTGGGGTCAAGCTCATGTAAACGATCCGGTAATTCACGTAATGGAATTAAATGCCCGCCTAAGTTGCGTTCTTCATATTCCCATGGGTCACGGACATCCAACAGGAAAAAATCAGCTTTAGCTTCGCGCAGGGCTCGTAACTCTTGAACAGTAATTTCAGGGACATTCATGTGATGCTGCTCCAGGGTTTGACAATAGCAAGAATAACGATGGCTACTAAAAATAGCACGGGCACTTCGTTAAGCCAACGATAAAAGACATGGCTATGTTGGTTGCGATGGCGTTTAAAATCAAATAATAATTTGCCAAGATAAAGGTGATATACCACCAATAAAGCAACGCAAATCAGTTTGGCTTGTAGCCAGGCTGTGTGAAGATAGCTGCTAAAACTGTAGCTCATTGTCCAAAAACCAAAAAGAAGTGTGAGGATAGCGCCTGGGGTCATAATGCCAAAAAAAAGCTTTCTTTCCATCATGTTAAAACGATCATGGCTGATTTCATCGGTGCTCATCGCGTGGTAAACAAAGAGGCGCGGCAGGTAAAAAAGGCCGCTAAACCACGTGACCATAAAAATAATATGAAAGGCTTTGATCCACAGCATAATATTTTTTCCAAGAGATAATTTCTGTATTGTAGCTAAGCTTGGCGGAAAAATCATGTATAATGCCAATAGTTTTTGGTGGACACGCTGCGCTTTATCCACCCTACATTCAACGTAGGGTGGATAAAGCGCAGCGTGTCCACCCTATGAGTGTTAATGAGGTGTTGGGGTGGTGGTATGAATGATCCAGTGATTTTTACACAGAGTGCGGCCGCTAAAGTCTGGGAGTTAATCCAGGAAGAGGGTAATTACAATTTGAAGTTGCGTGTGTACGTGACGGGTGGCGGTTGTTCGGGTTTTCAGTATGGCTTTACGTTTGATGAAGCAGTGAGTGATGATGACACGGTTGTTTCAAAGACGGTGGAGTCGGATGATGACTCAGATGCTGGGGGTGGTGGTTCTGTCGTAAAATTATTGGTTGATCCAATGAGTTTTCAATATTTAGCAGGTGCTGAAATTGATTATAAAGAAGATATTGAAGGCGCGCAGTTTATTATTCGTAATCCGAATGCCAAAACAACCTGTGGATGTGGTTCTTCTTTTTCAGCGTAATGTATCGGTAATGAATATCAAGGATTGATATGTTTTCAGCTTCAAAACGGATGAAGTTTTTTGTGTCTCCAGTGAATCTCGGTGCTTCATCTGCACGAGTGATTCTTTCTTTTTTATTCTTTTTTTCTGGTTGTGCTGCATTAATCTATCAAGTGATTTGGCAGCGCATGTTGTTCACTATTTTTGGTGTTGATTTAGAGTCTGTCACCATTATTGTTTCTGTTTTCATGTTTGGCTTGGGGGTTGGCGCGCTGATTGGCGGTGTGTTGGCTGATAGGTTCACGACACGATTATTGAGCTTGTATATTGGTATCGAATTAGGTGTGGCGATATTTGGATTTTTGAGTCCAGAGATTATTACGACGATGGGTGCTGCGCTGGCGAGTAGTAGTGAGTTCGTTACAGCACTTGCATGCTTTTTTATTTTAGCTATTCCAACGATATTAATGGGCGCGACATTTCCTATTTTGGTAACACACGTCTATGCGGTCGATAAAAATATTGGCCGTTCTGTGGGCGGCTTATATTTTTTTAATACGTTGGGTGGTGCGCTGGGTGCTTATTTTGCGGGATTTGTTTTACTTTATTCTATGGATTTATATGGTGCAGTAGCGCGTGCAGCCGATATTAATTTGGTGATTGCGCTTGTCGCCTTGCTGATTTTTAGGGGGCGAAAATAATGTGGGCAGCGTATTTATTATCGTTTGCGATGGGATTTATTTCGCTGAGCCAGGAAATTCTGTGGGTGCGTTATTTTGGATTTGCGAATCAATCATTGCCACAAGCATTTGCATTTGTGTTGGCTGTGTACTTGGTTGGTATTGCGCTTGGCGCTCGCGTTGGGAAGTGGGTGTGCGGTACTTATAAAAATTTATGGGAAATCAGTGGTTATGTTTTATTAGCCGCTAGTTTTTATGATCTATTCAGTCCGTGGATTTATGCGCACTCTATTTACCTTTCATCGCAAATTGCGATAGCGGGCGTATTAATTTTGTTGACGGCGGCGTTTAAAGCGATCATTTTTCCGATCGCGCATCATTTAGGTGCGCCAGCGATTGCGGGACGAGTAGGGCGTTCCGTGTCACGTGTGTATGTCGCTAATATTATCGGAGCAACATTAGGGCCTTTTATTACCGGTATGATTTTGTTAGATGTATTGTCGACGCAAAATTGTTTTTTTGTGTTTGCTATTAGTACGCTGTTGGTTGCTCTATTTTGTTTGTACGAGAAGTTGCTGATTATTGAGAAAGTATTTATTAGTATTTTAGTAGTGATTTTGTCAGGATTTGTGTTGATACAGCAACCGCAAGCACTGATGCAGCGTGTTGCTGCTGGTAGTGGCATCAAATATATGGTTGAGAATCGTCATGGTATTGTCACTGTTTACAATCAACAAGAAGGTGGCGATGTTGTTTTTGGCGGAAATGTTTATGATGGCCGCACGAATTTAGATCCTATTGTGAATACGAATGGCATTAATCGCGTTTTGGTGTTGTCAGTTTTGCAGGATAAACCAAAACATGTTTTGTTGATTGGTCTCTCAATAGGAACGTGGTTAAAGTTGCTGACGAGTTTTCCGGGTATTGAACAGATAGATGTTGTTGAAATTAATCCGGGTTATCTGGAGGCTATGCGTCATTATCCGGCGCAATATAGCGCGTTATCGGATCCGCGCGTACATCTTTATATTGATGATGGGCGTCGTTGGTTGCGTAATCATCGAGACCAACAATATGATTTGATTGTGATGAATACCACGTGGCATTGGCGCGCGTATGCAACGAGTTTATTGTCGCGCGAATTTTTGGTATTGGCAAAGCAGCATTTAAATGCGGGTGGTGTCATGGCATATAACTCAACAGATTCATTATCCGTATTGAAAACCGCCGCAGCGGTTTTTGAGCATGCTTATCCGTATGAGAATTTTGTGGTAGCGGCTGATTTTGATTGGCGGCCGCGCTTACGTACCGAAGCGGCCGTTAATAAATTAATGTCGTTAAGGCTAGATGGGAAGCCATTATTTCCTGTTGGTAGTGAGGCGTTTGCACGGTACTATTTGAATGAAAGCACGATATTGGATCCTGGGATTCAGCGTCTATTTAATCTAGCAGGCCGTGAAGGTGGCATTATTACTGACCGTAATCTGTTAACAGAATACAAGTTGGGGCGACGCCTCATTCAATGAGTGGGTTATGGCTTGAGTCGTGCTTTTTTAGCTTCTGCTTTGGCTGCTCGTTTGGCGGCTTTTTCTTGAGCTTTTTTGCAATAGAAGCGTATTTCTGCATATTTAAGTTCGCATTTTAGATTTTTCTGAGCGGTTAAGTTGATACGACGTTGGTCGAAATAGTCAGGTTCATGGTGACGCTTATATTTTTCAATGGCTTTTTTGCTTAGCTCTTCATCTTGCTCGGCTTGCTTGTGGGTAAGTATCGTTAGCAATCTGGCGTACGAGCTTTGGTCTGCTTGTTTTTTTTCGGAGGGGCTATTAGCTGGAAGGATCGCGCCGCGTGGTCTAGTCATATCCTGCCCTATTGGATTGCTGATTCTGACAATGAATTTTCATTCTACATCAATTTTAATAGGAAGTAACTAGACCTGTAGTTGCAGTAATTGTTTTAATAAATAGCTTAATTTCGGTTAATTAGCCAATAAAAGTTGCTATTTGTGTCTATCTTTCATAATGAATAATGTATTGTTATGTTTTTTTGTCCCATCAATATATTGCGCGGTAATTTTGTATAAATTATTGACTATTTGATGTTAACTTCTTATAAATTCTGTTAATATGCGATTAATTTGCAGTAATTTCATTAAGCACTTGGTAACGACAATATCACGAAATAATATAAAGATATAAGTTGATAAAATTCAATATATTGACGGTAAGATTCACTATCTTGACGTTAAAATCTGCTAATTTTCATTATTGGCTTGTCTTAACTTAATGTAATGTGGTCTAGTATCTGTTTTGCTGTTCAGATAACATTATCCTAGTTGTCTTTATTGATTCCACTAAATAATGTAAGGGGTGTATATGCAGCGAAAAAGCTCACTGTCTTTCAGGTATGTTTTTTGGTTTGTGTTATTGCAAGGATTGCTGGCTACATCCGTTTTTGCAGACACGGCAGATCGTGCGGTTGCGAATGCTTATCAACGTTGGTGTAGTGCAATTGCTACAGCAGATGGTCGTGCGAATGATGTTGTAAAGTTTTATGCGCCAAATGCGATCTTATTGCCAACATTAGCGCCTGAGATTTTATTTAATCGTAAAAATGGCGGCAAGCATGCGTATTTTGAAGCGTTAACCAGCAAGAAAAATATTCGATGTATTCCAGAAAAATTAATTACACGCGTATATGGTAATATGGCAATTAATTCCGGTTTTTATCAGTTTAGTTATACGGATGAGCGAGGGCAAACGAAAAACATTCCGGCTCGATTTACTTTTGTGTATGAAAAAATGGGCGATCGTTGGATGATAGTCAATCATCATTCTTCAGTTGTGCCTGCGGCGAGTCATTGATAGGAATAGCCCGTATGAAGCGCAGCGTAACACGGGCTACTTGTTATTTAGTTCTGTTGTAAGCCTGTCAACAACCATTTTTGAGTCGTATTGTTTTTTTGGAAATGCCAAATTTCTTTGAAAGGTTCAATTGGGCCATTCATTGTTTCGCGAATGGCGCCCGAAAATTCAACGCTAGCAATTGTGCTATCGGGCTCACTGCTGACATCCAGTAATTTTGCATCCAGCGAGATGACTTCGGTGATGTTCGTAGCCTCTTGTCTTTCTTGAAATTGCATTTGAATTTCTGCAAATACTTCTGGTGCAGTGAATTCGCGAATATCCGCTAAATTTTTGCTATCGTATGCAGCTTGTAAACG
>JABDGK010000079.1:0-3745 GCA_013286085.1 Gammaproteobacteria bacterium
ATTTAACCGACACTGCGAAAAACGATGCCGTCATTTATATGTTAGGTGTGTTTACAGAAGCGGAATTACAAAGCGCACTAGAAAAAACGGAGAAGCAATAGAAAAACGTAGATAATTTAGTATTCGGTGGACACGCTGCGCTCTGTCCACCGAATACAACCTCACGGTGCAGGTGGATTTGGACTACCGCCTACTGTTTCACAATCCTCAGACGATAACATCGCCAGCCCACGCCCTTTACAGGAATTCTCGCCACTGCACGCATTTTTGATACTGCGGCAATTACTCTGCCCTTTACAAGCATTCCCACCATAACAAGGCACGGCCGCCGTATCAGCTACAACAGGTGTTACTATCACCCCGGAGAAAATCATCGCTGCCGCTGTTGCTAGTGTCATTCTCAGCATTTTTTTCTTGTGCATAGTTATTATCTCCTGGCAACACAGCCCACTAAAAAATTACAATGCGTTTGTTAATAGTAACAAAATAGCATTTCCAATACTATTTATGCTGGTCAAAAAATATCACTTATGGGTGATTTTTAGGCTAACTTGCTTTTTTCAAGGTATATTTACCTAAATAATAATAAATTCATGCCTGTTATGTAGACATATTGCTAGGATGTTTGGTATCTACACATACTTTCTGGTATGATCATTATGTGGCATCGGGAAAAGTTGCTTCCTCCATTCTATTGGATGAGGTTGCTCTTTTTTTGTACGGTGTCAATTTCTAAATTATATGAGGTTTAACTAGTATGTCAGCACGCGAGAAAGGAACTGTTAAGTGGTTCAACAATGAAAAAGGTTTTGGTTTTATTGAAAGAGAGCAAGGCGGCGATGTGTTTGTGCATTTCAAAGCAATCAAAGGTGACGGCTATCGTTCTTTGACTGAAGGCCAACGTGTAGAGTTCACCGTTACACAAGGTCAAAAAGGTCTTCAAGCTGAAGATGTTTCTGTTGTTGATTGATGCATCTGCATTAATGCAATAACAAAGAAACAGAAAATAAAGGCCAGCAATAATTTCAACTTGTTTGATATTTAATTGCTGAGCCTTTTTTTTAATTTCTATCCTCCTGCGAAATCATTATGTTCACCGGCATTGTCGAAACCATTGGTATTATTCAATACGCAAATAGCATAGACGATTGCGTCAAAATCCGTATTATCCCCCATAACCCATTTGATGACTTACAACTTGGCGATAGCGTAGCTGTGAATGGTGTGTGCTTAACCGTCACCGATTTTACTCCCCAAACGTTTGATGTCACCGTTGTACCTGAAACCTTGCGACTCACGAACCTGGGGCAATTACAGCCAAACAACAAGGTAAATCTCGAGCGCTCGATGGCAGCGAATGCCAGAATAGGCGGTCATTATGTGCAAGGCCATATTGACAGCATGGGTGAGATCATCGATATAAAATCCGATGGCAAATCTGCACTACTTATTAAAATTAGCCATGATCCCGCATTAGCAAAATACATTATCAAAAAAGGTTACATTGGCTTGGATGGCATGAGCATTACCGTTGTTGAAACAACGCCGTCTTGGTTTACCGTGACACTGATACCGCATACGCAAGAAGTCACCATTGTGAATCAATATCAGATTGGTACGCGCATTAATATTGAAGTTGATATGCTAGGTAAATATATCGAGAAACTTTTATCTAGCCGAATTTAAATCGCAAGTCTCGATATCATGCATCTATAGATTACACTCAATATCACTAAAAAATTTTTCTGTCACTGCTTCAATTTCCTTACTAGCGAATTCAGTACATTGAATCAGTATTTCTTGTATAGCGGCAGTATTCCCAAGGCTTAATAAAAAACGAACGGTATCGACAATATCGCTTGTTTGTATCATTAGCTTATCAGAAAGATAAACATTTTTAGTCATATCAGTTGCAACAGTACCAGGACAAATTGTTGTTACCTTAATACCATATGACAACAATTCTTTAAATAAAGCCTCTGCATATCCAACTAGGCCATATTTAGATGCAGAATAAATTCCGGTCACCGGCAAAGCTCTTTTTCCTGCCATGGAGGATATATTGATAATATAACCAGACCTTTGTTGTTTCATAAAGGTGGCTACCGCATTTGCAACATAAATTGCGCCTAAAAAATTAATTTGAATGATCTCATTAATCTCATTGGAATGAATATTTGTTGTGCCTAATTTCACAATCCCTGCATTATTGAATAACACATCAATACGGCAGAATACTTTCACAACTGCATCGATACATTTTTTCACATCTTCAGCATTAGAAATATCAAGTGAATAACAACTCGCAAAGCCATGCGTATTTTCAATCTCATTTTTAACATTTTCCAGACGTGCTATGGAACGTCCGATTAAAACAACATGATAATTTTGTCTCGCCAAATCAATGGCTACAGCTTTTCCAATACCACTACCAGCACCGGCAATAATGGCTATTTTTTACTTATATCTCTTAAAATCCTCTACTCTTTTCGTGACTATAACGTTATCTGAGCGTTCAATCCATCCTGTAAATCTACACCTATCAGTTGCAAGTTTCCGTGAAAAGTAACCATCCAAGGTTTCACATAGAACATTCGGAAATTCAAAAATACTCTACTTGTCTAAAATAAGCACTTCCTGTAACCCTACACCTAACTGTTACTTTTAAAAATAAATTTTAGGGATGGCAGCCTTAATATCAATATAAATCAGTGAGTTATAGAATTTTTTTCCCTGGGAAAAATCACTTCAGCATAAGACGATAGACAACAGACGCACGAATAAGAGCACTTTGTACCCCTTCAAATAGTGGATACTTCACTCTTATCTGAACAAAGGCCGCTTTCATTGCTTGGATTGTCTCGAGGTCAAGATAGAATGCTTCAACTTCGGATAATTCTGCTTGGTTAATGTCAATGCCATGTTCTACATAATCAACAAAATTACGTTGTTTTAAGAAAATGGCAATTGATTCTTTTAGCCAGCGACTTTTACCGTGCAGACCGTAACCGGATTTGATGAATGAGGATTGCATTTCACTCTTTAAGCGTTTAGGAAAACGAACCGTCACTTTCTTGGTTTTCTTGGCTATATCCATCAAACGGTCTCTTCAACACAGAGTTCTTTTTCCATTGTTTTGAATAAATTTTTAAACGCTTTCGTGATTGCTTTGGACGATGTCCAATCAATATTTTTTAAATCCACCGCGATAGCTTTCAAATCGAGGGTTGGATAAAACGCTTTCTAGTAATTGTTTTGCGATATCACTGTTATTGATCTTCCCTAAACTGATCGACTGGCTACTACCCTTCTGTTGCTTAACGCTAACTACTTTTTTGCCAGCCGCTTCGCGATAATTTGTCAGAGAAGTGACTTCATCCTTCGATGAGGCGATCCACGAAATTATCTGATTACGAGCACCCTTGTCCTTCATCGAAACAAGTTCTTGGATAATCTTCAGATTATTTAATTTTTTGAGTCGAATAAGCTGGATGACTTTTTCATCCGCTTTCAGTAACGTGTAATATCGATAAGCTTGGGTATTAGATACACCTAACAGTTTCTGTAAGGCCTGTTCAGTAAACTCGCCTTGATTTGATTTTTGGAAAGCCTCGGCAATAGACGCCAAGTTGTTAAATTTTTCCCAGAGAGAAAGATCTTGGCGGTTAATATTTTCGATCCATTGCGTATAACGTAAAGTAAATTCATCAGGCTTTTTGCTAATACGAGCAGGGATATTTTTTTG
>JABDGK010000079.1:3755-5620 GCA_013286085.1 Gammaproteobacteria bacterium
ATTTTAAGCCATCCTTGTAAACTTCAATCGCGCTTTTGACACCCACTCTTGTTATGGATTCAGACAGTTCTCGTAGTGCCTCGAGTTCCTTCATCTTAGTTTGATAATCAGGATCCGATACGTTTACGCCAGATAGCATCTCATGATGAGAAATTAATAATTGGCGCGGATTATTAGGATCAGGCTCAATGATATCAAGCGACATAACATCGTAGTGTAATTGTCCCTGGTTGTTAGATGCTGACTGGATAGTATTACGCAATCCACTTGCTAATTCTGGGGCTATGCTAAATCGTTTTTTTCGACATAAGCGTTCATCCTTTCTTCAATTTCTTGGCAAGCTGCTAAAACTTCCTGTCTAGCAGGGTTCTTTTCAGGGTACATAAAAATAGAGGGTGGCGCAGCACCGTCAGCATCCGCTTCTGCATAAACTAAACGTCTCCCTATCTTCGATTCCAAGACAAAATCAGGCATTTCATGCTTCAAACTTTCATAATGATCTTTGTGAATAATTCCGCGTCGATCAAATGAGTTGGGTAAAACACCGATTAGGTTAAGAGGATTATTTTCGGAGCGACGCAGTGTTTCAGATTTCCATAGGTGAATCATCCCATAAATACCCTCGATTGGCTGAGGTTCCATAATAGACGGGATTAATAAATCCGTAGCTGCCCTGACAACACTAATTGTGACAGGACCTTTAGAAGGAGGGGTATCTATAATAATTTTGTCATAGCTACTTCTAACATCATCTAAAGCCAAGAATTTAGATAGTTGGTCATAGACTTTTTGAACCACTTCTTCGCGAGTAACCGCTTCAGCCAGAAGTAATTTAGAACTATGAGAGGGAGCAATTTCTAATGTATTAATGTAAGTAGAATACGGAAAAACCATTTCACCAAAAAATATACCCGCAATACTACTTCGTCCATCCCAATTTTGATCTTCGGGAGAAGCAGCATCGTAATCGGAATGCAGTGGGGGAATGCGGCCTTCTTGTTGGTAAGGATCTATTTCCATTTTTAAGTAGCGATTACTAAAGTTGGCTTGCGGATCCATATCAAGAGCAAGCACCCGTTCATTTTTTACAATTGAAAAATACTCTGCAAGAATTCGACTTGTTGTGGTCTTTCCTACACCACCTTTGTTATTCACAATAGCGATAATTTTCATTGCCTTCCTCCATTTAATCGCCTACAGTATACTAAGTATTACAGTACGTCACAATATTCTTTTAACACAAAAATAAAAAAGCGCCCGAGTGTTTATTTATTTAATATAGTTTAATTAGTTTAGCTCTTGTAACTAATTGTATTTAATAAATAAAATACTGTTTAGGTGTAGGTTTACAGGATGATGGGTGTAGGTTTACAGGGCGTTGGGTGTAGATTTACGGGTTGTTAGGTGTAGTATTACAGGATGATTGGTGTAGGTTTACAGGATTAAAACCAATGGATAAAAATAAAAAATTAAAAGGACATTTAGTCAATCAAAATGACGAAGACATTTTTTTGAAAAAGCATGTTGGTTTAATACATTGCGAAAATAAACTCACGCTCATGCAACGAAAAATTTGTAATATTTTTTTATTTAGTGCTCTCGATCAAATCAATGATAAAGATATTCATGAAATTCCCTTGCGGCAACTCTGTAGTTTAATTGGCTATAATAGCAATGATAGCAAGCTCATTAAGAGTGCTATTAAAAGTCTTATCTCTGTTGTGATGGAATGGAATCTTCTGGAAGATAGCAAATTTTTAAATGAGGATAGCATTCCTGAGGACATGATTACTTGGAATGCCAGTTCTCTGCTTGCTGGTGCATCCATCAGAAACGGGATAATCCAATACTCATATAGTCCACAA
>JABDGK010000080.1 GCA_013286085.1 Gammaproteobacteria bacterium
CCAAATTTTCTAATGCATCCCAATGAGATAATTCTAAATCATATTCTGCTTTGGCATCTTCGGCATTAGCCCGTGGATCGTGAACAACAATATCGACATGGTAGTGCCTCAATTCTTGGATAATATCGATGACTTTTGTATTACGAATATCCGAACAATTTTCTTTGAATGTTAATCCTAAAATGCCTATCTTCGCGCCATTGATAGATTTTTTGAGACGATTGATTTGTTTTATGGCTTGTTCAGCGATATATTTTCCCATATTATCATTGATGCGTCGCCCTGCTAAAATCACCTCGGGATGCACGCCATGCATATTTGCTTTATGTGTTAGATAATAAGGATCCACTCCAATACAATGTCCGCCAACAAGCCCCGGCTTAAATGGTAAAAAATTCCATTTTGTTCCTGCCGCCTCTAATACGGATGTGGTATCAATATCTAATTTATTAAAAATAATCGCAAGTTCGTTAATTAATGCAATATTCAAATCGCGTTGCGTATTTTCTATGACTTTAGCTGCTTCAGCAACTTTAATACTCGAGGCTCGATACACGCCAGCCGTTACAACACGGCCATACATTTCTGCAATGATGTCTAATGTTTCTGGCGTTTGTCCTGCAACAACTTTGCGTATTGTTGCAAAGGTACGAGCATGATCACCTGGATTAATTCGTTCCGGAGAATAGCCAACAAAAAAATCGATACCGCATTTAAGACCTGATATTTTTTCTAGAATAGGCGCGCATTCATCCTCTGTTACACCCGGATAAACAGTCGATTCATAAACAACAATGTCGCCTTTCTTTAGCTGTGACCCAATAATCTGTGAAGCACTTAACAAACAAGTGAGATCGGGTTGTTTAGCGAGATTAATAGGGGTTGGCACTGCGATAATATGAAAATCCGCTTGCTGCAAATCCTGTGCATTACTCGTAAAATACAAATCGGCAGAAGAGAGTTTTTCAGAAGAAATTTCTTGGGTGTGATCATTACCTTCGCGTAATTGCTTGATGCGTCTTAGATTAATATCAAATGCAATAACTTTTTGCTTTTCTCCGAATGCTACCGCAACGGGCAAGCCTACATATCCCAATCCGATAACTGAAACTCTTCGATTTATTTTTTTCTCCATGCCAAAATTTCTTCCTTTGAACATTCACTGCTATTTTTATTGAGCTTCACTATATTCGTAATAATAATTATAACGACCTTGTGTATTATGACGGGCATGAATATTATTAAAAATAACGCCTTGCACTCTTACTTCGTTATTTTGTAATCGTTTCATAGCAAGCTCTAATTCTTCAGCCTGATGCACACCACCCGCCACACACAAGAAATTGACGCCTGCTAAATTACCAATAATTGAACTATCGGTAACAGCTAATATCGGCGGGGTATCAAGAAGCACTAAGTCGTATTGCACTGAAAGTGCGGATAGAAGCTCTTTAAACTGGCTGCTCATAAATAATTCAGATGGATTCGGCGGAAATTTACCCGATGAAATAAAATCTAACTTAGGATGATGTGTTTTTCGAATCACGTTCTCAAGTTGCACCGCACCACTGATAGCTTCACTGAGTCCAGGAGCACGTTTTTCTGAAAAATAATTCTGAAGATAACCTTTTCGAATATCTCCATCAATCAATACAACACGTTTGCCACCTTCAGCTAACACATGAGAAAAATTAGCCGCCACAAATGATTTTCCAATCTCGGGGCTAATGCCCATGATTGAAATAATATTATTTTTCGCACCAATTAAAGCAAACTGCAAGCTGGTTCGCAAACTGCGTAGAGCTTCTATTGATAAGTCGCGCGGCTCTGTCTGTGCTAGCAGAGAAATTTCTTTGCGATTTTGTTCTTTATAAGCTTGCATATTCAATTTTTGCTGACCGCTATAAGGAATAATTGCAAAAGTCGGAATCCCAAAATGTTGTTCCAGCCAATTAGGATCGTCCACATAAGGTCGAAGAGATTTACGCAAAATAACAAACATCAATCCTGCAGTAAAACCAAACAAAGCACCTACCAAAATAATTAGGAACCACCCAGTAGAAAGCGCTTTATTCGGCAAATGGGCTAAATTTAATATGCGCAAATCACTGACGGTGCTACCTCTTACAACTTGTAATTCTTGGATTTTATTCAGAAGAATTAAATATAATTGGCTTTTAACTTTTATATCACGCATCAATCCAACAACCACTTGATCAGTAGTAGGTAAATTGGATAATTGGGTTTCTAAAGAATCAAGCTCAGTTTGCAATGCGGATTTTCTATCTTTAAGAGCAAGAATAGAGGGATGTATAGGTGTATATTGCTGCAACAACATAATACGTGTTAGCTCTGTCTTCTCAAGTTCTTTCTGCACATCAGCTAATTGATTTAATAGCATTTTTGATTTAACTGTCAAATCGATTGTGCCACTTTTCATGCGATATTGATTTAATTTAGCCTCCGCAATATTTAAAGAAGAGCTCATTAATGGCAACTGTCCTTCTAAAAATTTTAGCGCCTTACCTGCTTCACTCGATTTGTGATCAATATCTTTTTGTATTGCAGTTTGAGCAATCGTATTCAATAAATCCACGATACTTTGTGGATTAGGTCCTTTTAATGACATTTGCAAAATGCCTGTCTTATCAACTTGATTGATAATTCCTAAATCAGAAATTTGTAACCGCGTTGCGATTTTATTAGCAATATAATCCGTCGATAACTTAGATAAAAAGAATTCAGCCCCAGGATTGGCTTTCAACGACTTGACCATAATAGTCATAGTCGGTACATCATTATTTTTGCTTTGAGCTAACTGCCCCACGCTACCATGTAAGATTTTTTCACCTGATGCAGAAAAGATTTCATACGTCTGATTCTTTCCTGCGACTAATCTAAATTTTTCATCTTCATCATTAAGTGAAACATGCATATCTGATATTTCAATTTTTTCGCCACCCCACGTATATTGATGCAACCCAAATAGAGGATTGACTAATGTGGTGTGATTTCGTGCAAGCCACGCGCCTATTAATGGAAAATAATGTGGGCGCACAGAAACATCAAGCCCCAATGATTCAACTACCGGAACCAGAATAAAAGGGGATTTAATTAATGTTGTCTGAACATCCGAAGGCGACCCTTCTCGATCTTGAGAGCTAAGCAACGAACCTCCGGCAAAAAGATCGGCGCTTGATTTTTTACCTTCAATTTGTAATAGAACATTCGCTTGATACTGCGGAACAGCCACCAGTAACACATACATTGAGCTAATCATCAATGCAACAAAAGTTATGCCGAGTATTAGCCATTTTTCAGCTAACAATTCATAAAATAAACCTCTTAAATCAATCACACCCTCTCCAAAAGAAGGGGACAAATCACTCAGGCTTGCTTTAAATTCCGTTGCCTTTGGCATAATTCCTACCGCTCGTAATTATCAATTTTTAATCCCTGTGTAAATCATGGAATTCGTCATCCACACAGATGTTATCGTTGGTAAAATCTGTTCAATCGCACGATTCCAACGCGCAATCTCGGCAGTGGAAACAAAAATCACATCTTGGCCCTTCAAGCGGAAATTTTCGCCCAGCAGTAATGCTTCGGGTGATTGCGCATTTAACCAATACACATCTGGGGTTGCATAATCGCCACGAATAATAAAAATATGACTTGGATCGGCAGATTTTAGATCGAGCCCACCTGCCAAGTTAATAGCATCAGTAATGCTCATGGGCGAATCCGTCATTGGTAACAGCCCTGGTTTCTGCACCTCACCCATCACATAAATCTTTTTACTGCGAAATCCAGAAACACGTACGTCTATCTGAGGATTGCGAATATACTTTTTCAGCGCATACATTAATTGGGCACGAATTTGTTCAACTGTTTTTCCTGCTACCCGTATAGTACCGACCATTGGGTAATAAATACTCCCATCAGAACTAACTAAATAGCCTGCGGGCGCCAAAGTTGGGCTTGATGAGGCAGCACCTGCTTCCGATGGCGCTGCACCTACCGGCGCCGCCAATTCAGGATGCCCCCAAACAAATATATTCAGTACATCATGTGCGCCTACGTGATAATAATAAGCATCATCTTGCGTGACGCTGCTAAATTGATTCATTTGTCTAGCGAGGGCGACATCGATGGGAATAAAGCGTGGGGTAATTCTCTGATTTTCTGCGGTATACCGTACTGAATTAGGCGATGACTGCATCTTCATACCAGGAGCAATAAAACAACCACTTAAACCGGCCACTAAAAAAAGTAAAATTATTACACGTTGCATGTTAATTCCATAACCTTGTTTGCCACTGATCAATACCCTGCGTGATCAATTGGTATGTTTCCTTAAAAAACTCTTTGGATTTTTTATAGGGATCAGGCACTTCAAATTCACCCCATTTTCCTAGCAGGTGTACTCTACCACAAACGCTCGGAAATGTGCATTCGATTTCTTTGCGTTGGCCTTGCTCCATCACTAACACAAGATCCGCTTCTAATAATATAGCTGAAGTCAGTTGACGCGCGCGATGGGATGAACAATCAATCCCTTCTTGATGTAAAAGTTCTTGAACAAGAGGGTCAGCTGATTTTCCAACTACGGCTGCAATGCCAGCCGAACTTATTGAAGCAGCAATTTTGGTAGTGTCTACGTGATGCCTCAAGATAGCCTCTGCCATGGGACTACGGCAGATATTTCCAAGACATACTATAAGAATTTTATTAAACATTGTTGCCGAGATCCTTTTGTATACAACCTGAAAACTCTCGCCTTTGTATTTTTTGCTTATTATCTTTCAGGAAAGAATAGTAGTCACATCATCATTAAAAATCAATACAATGAAGTTGAGCAGGCGCATTCATTTTGTTAGTATCCAGACACATATAAGAATAATGGAATATAGTAGGATGAATTCTGGACGCTTTGTCATTTCGCTCGATTTTGAATTATATTGGGGCGTGAGAGACTCCCATTCACTTGAGAGCTACCAAGAAAATATCCTGGGCGCAAGGCGCGCCATTCCTCAAATGTTATTATTATTTGCTAAGCATTCCATAACAAGTACCTTTGCCACTGTCGGGTTTCTTTTTGCCAAAAGCAAAAATGAAATTTTACAATACACACCCACTATGCAACCTAAATATGAGAATGTAGCATTATCGCCCTATAACGATTATTTAAATCACGTGGGCAAGAATGAAGAAAATGATCCTTATCATTATGGGCTATCACTCATAAAACAAATACGTGAATGCGGCCATGAAATAGGCTCCCACACATTTTCTCATTATTACTGTCTTGAAAATGGGCAAGATATTGGCTCATTTCGCGCCGACATGGATGCGTGTAAAAAGATAGCTTGTGAGAATCAATTGGCATTAACAAGTCTTGTATTTCCTAGAAACCAATACAAAGTGGATTACTTGAATGCTTGCCAGGAGTTCGGCATTACTTCTTTTAGAGGTAACGAAATATCATGGCTATATACGCCAACATGTAAGAAAAATAGGTTAAAAAGGGCCCTACGACTAATAGATGCTTATATTAATTTATCCGGTCATCATTGTTATGATCACACATATATGACCTCCACCCAACCCT
>JABDGK010000081.1:0-2411 GCA_013286085.1 Gammaproteobacteria bacterium
CAGAAGCGGAATTAAAAGCGTTTCGTGATCGTTTCAAGTTACCGTTAACCAATCAACAATTGACAGATCTGAGTTTTTATAAACCCGATGATAACAGTCCTGAAGTGAAATATTTGCATGCACAGCGTGCGAAATTAGGCGGCTATTTGCCTGCGCGTGAAAGTATTTCTTCACCTTTAATAATACCACCATTGGCAGCGTTTGAGGCTATATTGAAAGGCACGGGTGATCGTACGGCATCGACGACGATGATGTTGGGTCGTATTTTTAATATCTTATTAAAAGATGCGAACATCGCGCAGCGCATTGTGCCAATTTTTTCAGATGAAGTACGCACGTTTGGCATGGAAGCATTGTTCCGTCAAATTGGTATTTATTCGCATGTCGGTCAGTTATACACGCCTGAAGATAAAGAACAGTTGATGTATTATCGTGAATCGCAAGATGGTCAGGTATTGGAAGAAGGTATTACCGAAGCAGGTTGCATGGCATCCTGGATCGCAGCCGCAACATCCTATTCAACGCATCGTTTTCCCATGATTCCATTTTTTACTTATTATTCTATGTTTGGTTTTCAGCGCGTCGGCGATTTTATTTGGGCGGCTGGTGATATGCGTGCGCGCGGCTTTTTAATTGGTGCAACTGCGGGTCGAACAACACTGGAAGGCGAAGGGCTGCAACACCAAGATGGCCAAAGCTTATTATCAGCATCTGCTGTGCCCAATTGCCGTGCGTATGATCCGGCATTTGGTTACGAAATGGCTGTGGTGATTCAAGATGGTTTGCGCCGGATGTATCACGATGAGGAAGATGTTTTTTATTATATCATGGCGATGAATGAAAAATATATTCAACCCGAAATGCCGAAAGGTGTGGAAGCAGGTATTCTCAAAGGAATGTACCTTTTCCAGAAAGCGGGTAATTCAAAAATAAAAGTGCAATTGTTTGGTAGTGGTACCATTTTACGAGAAGTGATTGCAGCTGCCGAATTGCTCGAAAAAGATTCTGGTGTCAGTGCGGATGTCTGGAGTGTCACAAGCTTTAATGAATTACAGCGTGATGGGATAGCAGTTGAACGTCAAAACATGTTAAATCCCGATAAAAAACCACAAAAATCGTATCTAGAAACGTGTTTAGCAGGTTATGAAGGCCCTGTTGTTGCTGCAACGGATTATGTGCGCGCGTATGCAGATCAAGTACGACCGTATATTTCTCGTCCCTATACTGTTCTTGGTACGGATGGTTATGGGCGTAGTGATACACGTGAAAAGCTCAGACATTTTTTTGAAGTTGATCGTTATTACGTGACGGTTGCTGCTTTGTATGCATTGGCAAAAGCGGGTGAGATTCCAGCAGCAAAAGTCACGGAAGCCATGCAGAAATATAATATTGATCCAAAGAAACCTAATCCACTGACAGTCTAAGGGAGAAAGACATTGGCAACGAAAAACATTACAGTTCCAGATCTTGGCGGCGCTACGGACGTCGACGTCATTGAAGTATTAGTCAAGGTGGGTGACACGATTCAGGTTGATACGCCATTGCTAACATTGGAATCCGATAAAGCCACCATGGAAGTCCCCTCGTCTGATGCGGGTGTGGTGAAAGAAATTAAAGTGAAGCCAGGTACAAAAATCTCTACTGGCTCCGTGATTTTAACTATTGAAGCGCAAGGTGAAGCTGCAACAGCCCAACTGGAAAAACCAGCGCCAGCTGCAGTAGAAAAGCCTGCAACAGAAAAAGCACCTATTGCTGCTATCAGCACGCCACCGCAGTCGACAGAGATAGTCAGACAAGTTATCGAAGGCGAATTAGCCGATGTGCATGCAGGTCCTGCTGTGCGTCGCATTGCCCGTGAATTCGGTATTGAGTTGGCCGAGGTGCCAGCAACAGGTCCTAAGAATCGCATTCTGAAAGATGATATTCAAGCGTATGTAAAAATACGTTTATCGCAAGTACCCGCGACGACAAGTAGTGGCATGGGCTTGCCGAGTGCGCCGGTGGTGGATTTTGCAAAATTCGGTCCTGTTGAAGCAAAACCATTGTCAAAGATTAATAAATTAACCGGTAAAAACCTGCATCGTAATTGGTTGTTAGTGCCGCATGTCACGCAATTTGGTGAAGCTGATATTACGGATATGGAAGATTTTCGTATTTCACAAAAAGCGACGTTGGAAAAACAAGGCATCAAAATGACACCGCTGGTTTTTATTATGAAAGCAGTGGTCGCTTCGTTGCAAGCGTTCCCCAAATTTAATGCATCGTTAGATGCATCCGGCGAAAATCTCATTATGAAAAAATATTTTCATGTGGGGGTGGCGGTCGATACGCCGGATGGTTTGGTCGTGCCAGTGATTCGTGATGTGGATAAGAAAGGGTTGCAAGAATTGTCGAAAGAGTTAAGTATCGTG
>JABDGK010000081.1:2421-5533 GCA_013286085.1 Gammaproteobacteria bacterium
TACCAAATTAACTGGCGGCTTAAAAATGCTTGCCAAGCAACGCAAAGTGGAAATTGTCACGGGCGTTGGTAAGTTTATTTCCAGTTTGGGCGGTATTGGTGGAACGGCATTTACGCCGATTGTGAATGTGCCTGAAGTAGCCATTTTAGGTGTGTCAAAAGCATCACAAAAACCAATTTATCAAGAGGGACAATTTGTGCCGCGGTTAATGTTGCCATTGTCACTGTCATATGATCATCGTGTGATTGATGGTGCAGATGGCGCGCGCTTTATCATGCATTTGTCGACTATGCTGTCGGATGTGCGGAATTTGTTGATGTAACGAATACTCCCTTCTCCCACTTGTGGGAGAAGGGATAAATTTTTAAAATTTTTTGATAATTATTTACTAAGGAACCCAGCAAAAATGAGTAACGAATTACAAACAGAAGTCGTGGTATTGGGTAGTGGCCCTGGTGGTTATACTGCAGCATTTCGCGCTGCTGATTTGGGTAAAAAAGTTGTTTTAGTTGAACGTTACGACAACATCGGTGGTGTTTGTTTAAATGTGGGTTGTATTCCGTCAAAAGCATTGTTGCATGCGGCGAAAGTGTTAGAAGAAGCGCATGAAGTAGCAGAATGCGGTATTGAGTTTGGTACGCCTAAAATTGATAACAAAAAATTACTGGATTGGAAAAATAAAATTGTTACCAAATTAACTGGCGGCTTAAAAATGCTTGCCAAGCAACGCAAAGTGGAAATTGTCACGGGCGTTGGTAAGTTTATTTCAAAAAATGAAATGGTTGTTGAAGGCAAGGACGGGAAGAAAACCATTAAATTTGATAATGCCATTATTGCGGTGGGTTCACGTCCTGTTAAATTGCCATTCTTGCCAGTAGATCCACGCATTATTGATTCCACGGGTGCATTAGAATTAGCAGATACCAAGGGCAAGATGTTGGTCATCGGTGGTGGTATTATTGGTTTGGAAATGGCAACGGTTTATCAAGCCTTAGGCGCTGAAATTTCTATCGTTGAATTAATGGATCAAATTATTCCGGGTTGTGATAAAGATATCGTGACGCCGTTATATAAACGCATCCAAAAGCGGTACAAAAATATTTTATTGAAAACGAAAGTTACGAAAGTAGAAGCGAAAAAAGATGGTTTATATGTGACGTTTGAAGGTGAGAATGCACCGGCACAACCTGAAAAATTTGATCGTATTCTCTGTGCAGTAGGTCGCATCCCAAACGGTAAAGATATTGCCGCAGATAAAGCGGGTGTAACGGTGGATGAGCGTGGATTCATTCCAACCGATAAACAACAACGTACCAATGTACCGCATATTTTTGCAATTGGTGATGTGGTCGGTAATCCGATGTTGGCGCACAAAGCGATTCCGGAAGGGCGTGTTGCTGCTGAAGTGATTGCGGGTCTGAAACATTACTTCGATCCAAAATGCATTCCAAGCGTTGCCTATACTGACCCTGAAATTGCCTGGGTTGGCGTGACAGAGAATGAAGCCAAAGCGAAAGGTATTAAGTACGGCAAGGGTACGTTCCCATGGGCTGCGAGCGGTCGTTCATTAAGTATTGGTCGTGATGAAGGTCTTACCAAATTAATTATTGATGAAACCACGCATCGTGTGATTGGTGCGGGTATTGTTGGGCCGAATGCCGGTGAGTTGGTCGGTGAAATTGCTCTCGCCATTGAGATGGGTTGTGATGTTGAGGATATTTCTCTTACCATTCATCCACATCCAACATTGTCTGAAACAGTTGCCATGGCGGCGGAAGTTTTTGAAGGCACGATTACGGATTTGTATTTACCTAAGAAAAAAACAGAAGATAAAAAACCAGAGGCAGCAAGTAAATAATGTTGTTCAAACCGTTCCCTCTTGAGAAAGGCGTTGTTGCATAGATCATTAGCACCCTCACCCCTGCCCCTCTCCCACAGAAGAGCACTGTGGGAGAGGGGAGATATGTAGATTTTGATTTACGCAACAACGCCTTTGAGAAAAAGGGGGTGTGTAATTAGGTTTTCTTACAAGGATGTTTAGTGATGAGTAATAAAGTTGTAGAAAAATTCTTCAAATATTTTTTTCAACATTTTCAGAAGAAGAATATCGTTGAAGATAAGTATAAGGATGCTAATAAAGAGCATGTAATAATTTATCATTTGACTACAAAAATTGTTTTAATAGATTATCTACTCGCACTGCAAAAATTGCTGGATAAGCTAGTTCCGAAAAAACCAGCTCCATCAACTAAACTGACCATGTTTTATAAGAATAAATTGGACGTTGGTGGTGTGGATTCAGCGGGTTTTGAACTACTAAAGAAGACTATCGGTGTGCTACTTACCTTACAATCAGGTATTCTAGCGCTAGTTAGTCCAGATGATATTAAAAAACATGAAGATTTTTGTAAATCTGTCAAAGACCTCATTGAAAATTCTTTAATAAAAATAGGCTTGAGTGACGTGGCTGACATGTCAGCGGCAGGTTCACAAGACCAGCCGCCTGAATCTTTTCAGGTGCTATCAGATCATGCGCAATCCGATGATGAGCAGGTTGATCGTCATGAACTAGACGAATCTCTGCGTTTACTCGGTAAGTTTGGAGAGAAAATTTTTGCTGAATTTAAGTTGATGAAAGATTTCTCAGATAAAGCTATTAAAGAGAAAGGCAATGATTCTGAAGTGGCTCTTTATGACTATAATGCGATGTTATTAGAAAATTTGAGTCGGGAGTCAAGAGAGTTGCAGCAAGAAGCAGATAAGATCATCGTTCATAAAAGTGGCTGTAGTATTATGTAAAGATTGGTGGACAAAGCGTAGCGTGTCCACCAATACATCTGCGGCAATTTATTATTGTAGCGCTACCACTTTCCTACCGTCTGCGACGGTGGTGGAAGACGCTGACAATGATCCTGTTGGTGCCAATGCCGTTGGTTGTGGTGCAAATATCCCAAGCGTTCCAGCAAAGCCACGTTGCGCCGATTGTTGTTGTGCAGCTGCAATCGCTGGCATTTGATAGAGTTCCAATACCTTCGGATCTAGCGTAAATACCCCTGGCATTTGCATGTTAGCTTTCGTTAAGAGCTGCAAAAGATTCGTCATATTTTGCATT
>JABDGK010000082.1 GCA_013286085.1 Gammaproteobacteria bacterium
GCCAGATTATTAGTAAGATGGAAAATATTAATGTGTGGAAGATATTTTTGGCTAAGAAGTATTGGCTCCTCGGGAATAGGACTTGTTATCTTTTCACTTGTTTCTGTTTTTCCTGCGGTGTATGGCCTTTTTCCACTAAAAATTGTAATAAGCTTAGTGACGTGGTCATGTGTTCTTAAGTTAATTTTTACTGTTTTATTAGCATTGCCGAGTACGATTGCTGTGATTTTTTTAAAAAATGCGGAACATTTAGACGATCGAAGTCAAGAGTTTGAATTTAATCCTTTGATGCATGCTGAAGTAATTTAGTATGGTGGAATCTAAATGCGAATTACTTACGTTAATTTTATACTAACCGAGCGAGCCTTAGCCCATGTTTCGATATGTAATTGCACTCAATAATGATTCTGAATTGATAAATAAATTTGATTCGCAGGATGTGCATAGGGGGATAATGTGGCGGGGGTGGAGCCTGGTTGTGATTGAAGAGAATTTATTGGGTGAAAATCAATGCGAGCATTAAATAATAACACTACAAAAATTTACGATTACCTGGTTTTACTTGCAATGATTTATCTAGCAGTGGATTTATCATCAATGGTTTTTTCTTATAAAATAATTAAATTAGGCTCTATCATTGCGGCGGCTTCTTCATTAATTTTTCCATTAACTTATTCTATCATGGATATTATTGCGGAAGTGTATGGCTACAAGATAGCTAAAAAAATTATTTTATATGGTATTATATGCGATCTTATTTTTGCAATTTTTACATTGTTTGTTAGTCACATTCCGTCGTTATCAAGTGTGCAAACTACCGCTTATATACTTGTTGTTGGGTCATTGCTAAGAATTGTTTTTGCCCAGACCGTTGGTGTTCTGTTAGGTGCTTTTGTCAACATTTATTTTGTTACTAAGTGGAGGGTGATGACTCACGGAAGATATTTTTGGCTTAGAAGTATAGGTTCTTCTACTATCGGCGAGGCTGTTATGTTGGTGATTTCAGTATTCATTGCGTTGAGTGGAATTATTTCTTATTCCGACTTGGTGAGGTTGATAGTATTTACCTATTTGTATAAAGTGATTTTTGCTATTCTTATTTCGCCATTCGTAAATATTATTGCTATTTTTTTAAAAAATAAAATGGAATATCAAGGTGTTGAAAATAGTTTTAATCAGCTCGATATATGGGGTATTTCGGGTTTTTCTCCTAACTTTCAGAAGCAGTGATTTTTTCTGAACTAAAATCAAATGCATGACACTGTCCTAAAGATTGGGGCTCAGCAACTTTAGTTATAGTTTTTAAAAATTCATTTCCAATGAATTCAACCAGATATCTCATCCCACAAACTTAAATGGATTAAAATTAATCTTGTAATCATACACATCAACCCCATCAGCCTTTTTGATAGCCAAGGCTAAGAGATTTGCTGGATAAGCTAGAAAAATACTGTATATAACTTTCAATGAGTACGACGTAATAATAATAGTTAATATGCCACTTAACGGAAGTTTGCCAAATTGAATGAAAAAAACAGCAAGCGTTGTAAATATAAACTCAGCAATGGTTGAAGCTCCCAAGCTTCGTAACCAGAAATAGCGGCCACGTAGTAATATTTTCCATTTGGAAATAAGATAGATATTAATAAAGCCACCTGCAATAAAAGCAAAGAAGCCGCTTGCGCAAATGTGTAATACGGGTTTTAAAACAGTTTGATAGGCAAGTTGATTATGTGCAAAACCAGGTTCTGGTAATTGAATAAGAAGGTTAGCAACAATACCAAAAAGTGCTTGGCATACAAAGCCGAACCATATTATTTTCTTCGCAACTTGATAGCCGTAAATCTCAGCGATGATATCGTTTACAGTGAACCACAACGGTACTATTAATGTTCCTGCCATGGTGTAAAGAAATCCGACTTTTACCATCATGGAGGAGAGCACGCCAGTACAAAGCATGATATTTAAAGACATCATTGCCAGAAAAAGCAGATAACTGCTTTGAGATTGATTTTCATTTTCTAAGGCAATATTGATAGCGGCTGATTGCATAATTTATTCGTTTTGGAGGTGTTTAAAATACAGTCGATATTAATTTGAAATTTTATCAACCATATGGGCGTCAATAATATAAAATTTATACGATGTATTATATAAACTATTTCTAATATGTCAATATATTAAGCTTTGAGGCATATAGGTAACTCAATGTTGTTCTAGTGAAGGTATTGTATCTATCTATTTGTTTATTAAAAGAATTCAGCATTTTGCCCCATAAAACACCCCACTTGATCGTGCAGTGCATTTAATGTACAATCGTTGTT
Source organism: Gammaproteobacteria bacterium (assembly GCA_013286085.1). Classification (GTDB taxonomy): domain Bacteria; phylum Pseudomonadota; class Gammaproteobacteria; order DSM-16500; family DSM-16500; genus UBA5158. The sequence continues at coordinate 2,325 of JABDGK010000082.1, forward strand.
TAGTAAAAGGTAGTTTGTTATGCACAGCTGACCATCCATTTATACCGGTGCTTTTTCTAATGATGTGTACACAATTTAAAGATATAGCAAATGCAGCAACATTGATGGCGGGTCAAGTTCATCAATCTATGCGATATAGCATCACCATGCCAGATTCTTTTGATCAAACAGATCGAGCCCATGTATTGCCAGAAGCCGTTCAGTTAGCAGCAGATAATACCGCTCTTTTCGTTGCAAGTGCAGCAGCGTTAGTGACGCTCAGTATATTTGCATGCAGGCATTTTCGCCAACGTTTGGCGAATAACGCAACTGTCACTGAAGAAACACTGACAGAGAAATTACAACGGTCATTCAACAGGTTGACATAAACGATGCCAGCGCCAATTATAACAAAAGATTATTATGGAATTTTAGAGGTGAATTCTACCGCATCTTTAGAAGACATTAAAAAGTCTTATCGCCGTCTGGCATTGCAATGGCATCCTGATAGAAATCTAGGAAAGGAAACAGAAGCAGAAAGTAAGTTCAAAGACATTTCTGAAGCGTATGGAGTTTTATCTGATAAGAATAAGCGTTATATATATGATTGGGATGGGGCTGTTCAATTGTGGCATGGTGCTCCAGCTTGGCGTAATAAGAATACGCCTCAACCCGCGCCAGAATGTCCAATTTCGTATGAGCAATTTATTTTATGTATAAAATATGCTGGGTTGGGATTAGCCTATGTTGTGCTTTTTTCACTTATTTTCAATGCCTATATTAATCGGGAAAAATCCACAACAGAAATGCACGCGTTAGCAGAGCAAATTCGTGATGCTGTGCGAGGCACATTCCAAAATGTGACACAAGATAATCCTGGTTACCATTATGAATTTTCTACACACAATGTTACCATAACACAATCCATTAGGAGTGTATCAATCGCTTGTCAAAATATGCTTCAAGGCGGTTCACAAAGTGTTTTAACCGGTATATTGTCTTCATGTCCTATGCTAAGCAAAAAATCGATTACGCTCTATGATCTGGCTGCCAATACTCGCTCTGCTGTATCTCAATATTACTATAATGATGTCATATTTCCGTTAGTAGTAAGTATAAACCTAGCTTATGTGAGTATTAAGACATTTACTATATACCGTCAGCAAAATTTTTTTTGGGGCAGTGCGCAGACACCATGTGAAAAATCACAACGCTATTTCATGTTACTTTCTACCTTGGCATTAATATTACTGGGTGTTGACGCATTATTCAGTCCAGCTGGTATAAGTATATTGGCATTATTGGCACAAACGGCTGCCATGGGTGATGCTTGTGCGAAAGCGTGTAACGACAGTTTTTTTGAAAGAGATACCGCGAATAATACTCATTATACTTATTATCAGCCTGCCACTATTTCAGGGGAAGATCATGCCACTTTCTTTAGTGAGGTAGGTGCTAGCGTCGCAAGTATTATTGTTCCATCTGCAGCAATATTATTATCGAGAATGACAGGAAGCTTATGGCGCGAAAATAAAACCTGCAAGCAAGCATTTCAAGAAACAGCTGCATCAGTTGTGAATGTTGTTACGCCGCCAGCGACAAAGTTGTTATCTAAAATGTCTGCGTTATGGAATAAAAATACATGTAAAGAGCATAAAGAGAATGTTAGAGATGCAGATTATGCAAAAAAATATCGAGTATAGTATAATCAATAAATATCAATATAAAATAATTTTAGCGAGGTAGGTTCATTCTATGTTTTCAAATCAATTTGAGCACGGCCAGTGGTTAAGCTGGATAGGGTATTACCCAAAATTTGGTGAAATAACCACGGCTTGCACTCGCGATGGAAGAAATGAATCCACAGGGCTTGTTGAATTATTCCGTATTTACTACATAGAATTATTTTTAACAGAATATCCTGAATATCAAACTTACTTGAAGCGCTTTATTCAAGAAGGCAAGCATAAAGAATTTACTGCGAGCCTAGCTCCCGGGCAATCTGCTGTTGAAGAATTACTACCAGCATTAGAAAAGTATGCGCAAATGCAAGGTAAAACAGATCAAAGAATTGTTATCCATAATCAAGAAGCACTCATACCTTATGGCGATCATTTTTCTACTCCTGAAAATAATCAGGAAAGAATGTCTTTTATGATTAACTTAATAAAAAAATGTAATTTAATAAATCTGTCGTCATATTCCATAACAGAAGCGCTAGAAACTATTAAATTTATGGCTGACATAAAGCGCGTTATCACGCCTTTAAAACTTGACGATCCTCTTTCTCGACTGGCGATACGTGGATTATTAGATAAAGCAAAGCATGAAGCGCAAGGGGAAAATGAATGGAGAGTACATCGACATCTAGAAGTAAACTGCGAATATTTTGTTACCTATTTAACGGAGTTAATGCAAGGTAATCCCTCGGCAGTGCTCAGTGCTGCACAAAAAGACTTCGATGAGAAAAAAGAATGGAAATCTCGCAGAATTAAACACGATTATTATAACGCCTTTGGTTCTCATTCTTTAGGAGGGGATAGATTAAAAAACTATTTAATATATTCACAAGATATCGATGCCTTTTTTGAATTGATAACAGTCTATCCTGAGTACCAACATTTTTATTCGAAAGTACAAAGTATTGTTAAGCCAAATCTAGGTTCTTCCGTAAAAGAAAAAGCAAGCGCTTCGTCTGAGGCATCCAGTTCTGTTTCTAGTGTTAGCGCTGCTCCTGCGGCTAGCTCCAGCTCTGCTCTCGTTCCCTTTGGATCCAACGCAAAATTTGAAAATCAATTTTTAATACAACGA
>JABDGK010000083.1 GCA_013286085.1 Gammaproteobacteria bacterium
GCATGACATGCCGTTCTTGCATGCGAATTTCATCGAGCAAACTGCGCATTTTGCGGGATAGTTTATTGAATTGGCGAGCGGCCAATTTAATATCCATAAAACATTTTGCTAGCGCATCACGTTTCTCGATAGTTTTTTTATGTTTGAGACCGTGTTTTTTGTCAGTAGCAATAGCTTCATCATAAAAAGCACGTAGTTCGGCAAAACGTGCACGGGCAACTTCCGGGTCTGGACCGGTTTCTTCCTCAAGGAAGCCATCACCACCACTTTCGCCTTCTTCCTCTTCTTCATCAGGAATAGGGATTTCTTTTTCTTTCTCGGGCCCATCTTCGTCGGCTATGATATTGGGTTCGATATAGCCGCTGATTAAATCGCTCAAGCGGAGATCGCCTCGTTCAACGCGATCATAATCACCCAATACTTCCGCAATCATTTGAGGCTGGTAGGCGAGGGTGGTTAGCATTTGGTTCATGCCTTCCTCGATACGCTTCGCAATGATAATTTCGCCTTCGCGGGATAAAAGTTCAACACTGCCCATTTCACGCATATACATACGAACAGGGTCGGTAGTGCGGCCAAACTCGCTATCCACAGAGGCTAATGCAGTGGCCACTTCTTCAGCAGCAATATCATCCGTGGCTTCATTATCCGCTAATAATAATTCGTCAACGTCAGGGGCAACTTCTGCCACACGGATACCCATGTCGTTGATCATACTAATAATATCTTCGATTTGTTCAGGGTCCGCAATGTCCGGTGGCAGATGGTCATTGACTTCAGCATAGGTTAAGTAACCCTGCTCTTTGCCCTTGGCGATTAAATCTTTTAAACGTGATCGCTGCTGCTCTTGATCCATAATGCTCTTTGCCCTGCTAAAATCAGATTGAAATTATCGGTTTATGAACGATGTGACGCAAAAAATAACTTACTATTATACGCACTCTTATACCCGCTTGTCATGCGTCATCGTGTGGCTTATTTATGTGATCACAAAATGATCTCATAAGTAGTAGTTATTATTGTCTGACTGCTTTGGGTGACGGTGGCGCGTCAGGGTTTGGTATGTGGCCTTCGGGTGTGGCGATAGTTGTGCAGATATTCACGCCACGCGCATCTTTAAAAAATTTCAAAGAGATTTTAGGTTTGCTGGCGTTAACAACAGCTTGTTGTAATTTGTTAACAGCAGCACACATTGCTGGTATATCTTTACCATGCAAGGCGTTACCGAAATTGCTACGATGTTGCTGAATGTCATGTTTGGGCTGACCTAACGTAGTTAGTTCTTTTAAAAGAGTTTCGGCGCGTGATGATAGTGCACCGCTAGCCTCTTGGGTTTTTTTCTGTAAAGTTCCTCGTAGTTTATTAATGGTGGTACGCAGGTTATTATTATTGTTACTTTTAAAAATAGTATCTAATTCAAGAAAACGTTGCCCTTGTTTTTCCGATTTTTCTAGTGGAGCAAGTTGCGCCAATATTCTTAATCCAGTTGAGAATAAAGCATTATATTCAGCCGCTGCTTTTTCTTGGGCTGCTTGGAAGCCTTTTGATAGTTCATTTGCTTGCGCGAAAATCTTAATTTTCATTGCTGCGAGCGTAGCTTGCTCAGCTTGTTTTTGTTGAAAGGCGTTAGCGGATAATAGACTATTTAATTGTTCTTGTTCTTCTGCTTGAATTGAGCGCTGAGCTCCCTGAATGATAATTTGCATGGCTGCAACATCTTGATCTTGATAGCCTGTAATAAATGCGTTAAGACGTGCTGTGTTAGCGAGTTCGGATCCTTCTAAGCCTGCTAATTCCTCTAATAGTTGTGTGCCTTCTTTATAAAGTTGATCGCAAATGTTGTTAGTTTCGCGTGTTGTAATATCGAGGCGTACTTTAGCAATATAGTTTTCCATAGCAATAGTATTTTCTTGTCGATGGAGGCTTGCAAAAGCATCGAAATGTTTTTGCATATGTTCAGCGGATTTAACCAGTTCAGCCAATTTTTTTAATTCCTCTACACCCACAGTAAATAGTTCGCTACAACTTTTTTTATGTGGTGTTTTTCTGATGGCTGCTTGCTTGGTTACAGCTGTTGCTAAATAATTCTGACCTAAAGAATGTGTTACATTCAATTGTGCAATTTCATTAGTGATGTTTAGATAATGAGGATACATAGAATCGTATGTTGTTCTATAAATAGATTTTATTGCTTTTAGTCTCTCCGAATGTTTTGCATGGTGTTTTAGCGCACTTGATGTTTGCATGGAGGCCAAATAATTGAGTGCTAGTTGGTAGCGATGTTCAATAATTGTTAACCAGTTTTGTAGAAAAATATTGCGCTGCTCGGGTGTATTATTATCAGTAATAAGATGAGCATTCATGTTGTCGGTTTTTTTCTTATCGACACCTAGTTCTGTTAGTATTGCGATGAATAGGAGGCCTACGAGGAGTAGATTGTCGCTGTTTTGCTTTGCCGTTTTTCTTATAAGCAATTGTCGATAAGCTTCATTTTGTTGTTGTATTGCGCGTGTTTGAGCTTCCTTGGCCGCTGCTTGAGACATAGCATCAAATTCAGACTCAAAGCCTTGTTCGGTGTCCGCAGCTATAGCAGCGTACTGCGCTACTAGGTTGTTCTGACGATTTTGGTCATCAGCAGCCTGATTTGTAGATAAATCGTTGCGGAAAGACATTTTAAATACCCTATGCTGCTATCTTTTTTAGTGCGGTTATTTTAACCAGTTAAGATTAAGGTTTTATTAAGAGCAGAAGGGCTTAACTTGTTGTTATTTGTAGAAATTATAAGGTAAGCACGTTTCCCGCGTAAAAACATCGCGAAGTTCTTTGCTTACCCTCTATGTAGAGGCGCAGTCTTAAAACCCCGCTTCGCTTAAATTTTTCTTCACGATTTCGCCAAGAACTTGATGCACGGTTGCGGATGGATGAATGATGTCCCAAAAAATATGTTCATCCGCATTGCTGCACGGTGTATCGCCATTTTCATAAGCAGTATCTACGGCTGTGGCAGTAGCAAGTGATGGTGAGGCTAGTAACATCTGGGCTGTAGCATGTGCATCTAGATTTTTATTGCCAACCAATTTATTGGTAGCGAACGCTTTTTGTAATTGGGCAGTGAGACGGAGTTCATTCTCAGGATCTTTGCCAAACCAATCTTTTAGCCAGCAAGGTTGAGTGAGATCCGTAAAATGAACGCCATATTGTTGATTGTATTTCTCTGGGTTATTCAGAACATCATTGAATAACGTATAAATATCGATATACACAAATTTCACCTCGGGGTGTGCGGCTTGAATTTGTTTGATGCGATCTGCTAATTTTTGATTATGCATGACAGAGACAGCATGTAATCGATCAGTGAGTTTGGTATTTTTGGCATAAGGTGTAACGGATAAATCAGGCAAGTTGAAAACTAAAAAGTTTTTTGCGCCATTCGCAATGAGTGTATTGATGGTAGAAATAGTGGTATTTACTACATCATCTGTTAATTTGTCTAAGCTAGGTTGGCGATCATATAAATAATCATTAGCACCAATCCAGATACCGAATAAGACTTTGCTTTTATCGGTGAACATGGATTGAAATAAATATTGATATAGCTCGCCTTCTAACGTGATAGGCGCAATGAATTTGTCGTCGGCAAGATTGTGGAGAATCGCGGTTGCACCACCATAACAGTAATTTTTGGTATCGATAAAATATTTATTATAAAAATAATTTTCAACATGATCTGCCCAATTAGGGCCATTGGAAAACCGTCCTTTGTAATAAGGCGGTGATTTTGGGACAATTTTTAAAAAGTTAAGTAGATTGCCGTTGTCACTTAAGCTGTCGCCTAAAATGACAAATTGCTTAATTTCACCCGCGGAAATGGTTGTGCAAAATAATAGTGTGAACAGTAGTGCAATAAATTTTTTCATAAAAAACCATCCTTGTTGATATATAGTAGCCAGCTCCATTGCTTCTTTTAATTTTTATTACCAATGAGTTCCGTGAGTGTTTGTTTTTCTTCAGCAGACAAGCCTATTTGTGCGGCTTTAGCCAGTAAGCTTTCAATCACATTTTCTTGAGCTAGTTTACGCAATTGTTTAATAGCCCCCAGAAATTCATTTTCAATGCCCGCTTCGGGTGTGACATGTTCCGTGTGTGCCAGCTTGGCAAGCAATTTTCCGTCAGCTTGGTCGCGCCAATATTCTAATAATCCGCCCGTGGAAATTTGCGGGCTTTGTTGTGCTTTTTCGAGAACCTGCATGAATAAATCAAAACCGTTGGTATCAAGTTGTGGCAGTGGTTCTGTAATGAGTTGTGCTAATGCGGGTTGTTGAATTAGCAACATCATCGCTAAGCGCAATGAAGACGGTGGGCGTGCTTTTAACGATGAGGGTGTGAAAGATTTTGTGGTCGTGATGGCGCGTGGTTTCAGTTGATCGACATCAATGCGCGCGCGTTTTGCTAATTCTTCTAACATCATTTGCTGAAAAATACCGCTCGGTAATTGTTTCAGCATATCGTTAGCCAGCTTGACATAGCGGGCACGTCCATCCGTGCTGAGTATGTCTGTTTGTGTTGCCAGCGTTTGAAAAAAGAAATCCGCAATGGTCAACGATTTTTGCATGCGTTCTTCAAAACCCGCTTGGCCTTCTTTGCGTACGAGCGTATCTGGATCTTCACCATCAGGTAAAAACATAAAACGAACTTGAATGCCATCATGCATCAAGGGCAGTGTCACTTGCAGTGCGCGCC
>JABDGK010000084.1:0-2803 GCA_013286085.1 Gammaproteobacteria bacterium
TTATCTCAAATTTACTCAGAATAGAAATGACTTCATAATTAATACGATCTAGCATTTCAACAAACAATTCAAATGCTTCACGCTTATATTCTTGTTTTGGATTCTTTTGAGCATAACCACGCAAGTGAATACCTTGACGTAAATAATCCATCGCCGCCAAATGTTCACGCCAATGCTTATCCAGTGTTTGCAACATGATTGCTTTTTCAAATTGACGGATAACCGATGCACCGGCAGATGATTCTTTCTCTGCATAAACATCTTGAAACACACGCATAATACGCTCACGCAGATTCTCTTCATGCAGCGTGCCATCTTGATCCAACCAATCACGTAACGGTAAGCGCAAATTAAAATCTTTTTCTAATTGCTGTTCTAACCCAGCGATATCCCACTGCTCTTCCAAACTTTGTGGTGGAACAAATAGACTAATCATGGAGTCAATGACGTTCTTGCGGATAGCTACAATGGTTTCGCCGATATCGGTTGCTATCAGCAACTCATCACGCTGACTATAAATGACTTTACGTTGCTCATTCGCAACATCATCGTACTCTAGTAATTGCTTACGAATATCAAAGTTATGCGCTTCCACTTTGCGTTGCGCACCTTCAATATTACGGGTTAACAATTTAGATTCGAGTGCAGCGCCTTTTTCCATACCTAAACGCTTCATGATAGAAATTAATCTATCACCACCAAAAATTCGCAACAAATTATCTTCAAGCGACAAATAGAAACGTGATTTACCGGAATCACCTTGACGGCCAGAACGACCACGCAATTGGTTATCAATACGACGTGATTCATGACGCTCCGTGCCTAATACATACAAACCACCCGCATTTAACACTTGATCATGGCGTTGTTGCCACGCAGCGCGGTGCCCAGCAATTTGTTCTGGCGTCGGGCTCTCTAATTGTTTTAAATCAGACTCTAAATTACCACCCAACACAATATCCGTACCACGACCCGCCATATTGGTTGCAATTGTCACCGCTCCTGGACGACCCGCTTCTGCAATAATTTGTGCTTCTTGTTCGTGGAATTTTGCATTTAATACTTGATGCGGAATTTTTTCTTGCTTCAGTAAACCAGAAAGATACTCGGAGGTTTCAATAGAAGCCGTACCAACCAATGATGGCTGCCCTGCTTCACGGCATTTTTTAATATCTTCGATGATCGCTGCATATTTTTCTGCGGCAGACATATAGACTAAATCGGGTAAATCCGCACGAACCATCTCTTTATTCGTTGGCAAGACAATCACTTCCAACGCATAAATTTGTTGGAATTCATACGCCTCTGTATCCGCCGTACCAGTCATACCCGCTAATTTTTTCGTAGAGTCGAAAGAAATTTTGGAAGGTGATTGACGCTAATGTTTGGTTTTCTTGACGAATATTGACTTTTTCTTTTGCTTCCACAGCTTGATGCAAACCATCTGACCAACGACGCCCCGGCATCGTACGACCCGTGTGCTCATCAACAATGACCACTTCACCATTTTGGACAATATAATCCACATCGCGATGGAATAATGCATGTGCACGCAACGATGCGTTCAAGTGATGCATCAACATGATGTTATTGGCATCGTATAAGCTTTCATTTTCTTTTAACAAGCCAGCTTTATAAAAAATATCTTCGATATGCTGATGACCTTCTTCAGACAAATACGATTGCTTAGTTTTTTCATCAACCCAATAATCGCCCGGACCATCCTTCACTGCTTGCTTTGTCAATTGTGGAACTAACTGATTGATGGCGAGATACATATCCGTGCTATCTTCAGCTGCACCCGAAATAATTAACGGCGTACGCGCTTCATCAATTAAAATTGAGTCCACTTCATCGACTAACGCATAATGTAATGGTCGTTGTACTTTATCGTTCACACTAAACGCCATATTATCGCGTAAGTAATCAAAACCAAATTCGTTATTGGTTCCGAAGGTAATATCTGCAGCATAGGCTTGTTGTTTGTCTTGCGGCGACATGTTTGGCATAATCACACCAACACGTAGGCCTAAGAATTGATATAAAGGCCCCATCCACTCCGCATCACGCTTCGCCAAATAATCATTGACGGTGACGATATGAACGCCTTTACCTGTTAACGCATTCAAATAAGTTGGCAGGGTGCCCACCAAGGTTTTACCTTCCCCTGTGCGCATTTCAGCAATGCAGCCATCATGCAACACCATTCCGCCCAATAATTGAACATCAAAGTGACGCATATTCAAGGCGCGCTTACCAGCCTCACGGACAACCGCAAAAGCTTCCGGTAATAGGCTGTTTAGCGTTTCACCATTATTAATACGCTGACGGAACTCGGTAGTTTTTGCCTGCAAGGCTTGATCAGAAAGAGCCGACATATCCGCTTCAAGCGCATTAATTCGCTCGACAACTTTCCACATTTTGCGCAATACGCGCTGATTACGACTACCAAAAATTCGAGTAAAAAAACCTGTTAACATAGCGCTGGGTGTCTTCTCACATATAAGTTGATGGGGAAGCATTACCTACTCTGTCAGAAAAGTCAAATTCCAGGAAAATCAGACTAGATAGAATTTATCTGCCAGAGATAATTAGGTAGACTATAACAATAAATATAAGGGACGAACGATATCATGAGCGACGATTTGCAACAAGCTATTACTCATGTTTTACAACGAGATAGCAAAGTCTTTGACGCTCTACTATTGAAATTAAAGCAACTTAAACAACTACAACAAATTCTAGTTGAACATATTGATCACAATCTAATCAATCATTGCCAGGTTGCCAATCTCGATAATGG
>JABDGK010000084.1:2813-4366 GCA_013286085.1 Gammaproteobacteria bacterium
TGATAGTATTAACTGACAGCGCTCTTTGGGCGACTCAATTCCGTTTTCAAATCCCGGATTTATTGGCCAAACTACGCCAACATCCACAGCTGTATCATCTAAAACATATTTATTGCAAAATCCGGCCCGCTAATAGCCATCATCAACTACCAGAAGCAGCGCAACCACCTATGCCACGCATATCCCTTGAGACAGCACAAATCATTTTAGATAGCACCAATACAATTAAACACGATAAGCTCAGAATCATCATGCAAAATATCGCTAAAAACACCACTAAAAAGGATCCATACAAATGAATATCAAAAAAGTGTTCGTGATAATACTCATCAGCAGTACGCTAAGCACACTTGCAGAAGCAAAATGCGCAGAAGTTATGGGAAATATGGTTGTCGGAAAAGTCACCCTCGGCTGCGCAAACATTATAGGAAGCGCAACCTTTAAAGCTTCTACATTTACTGGCGATCTCAATATTACCGGACCATTGAAAGCAGACTCGGCCAAATTAGCCGGACTACATGTTATTGGTGATATCACTCTCAATCACAGTATTGTCTCAAGCACCACACAGGTGGTGGGCAACATAACGGCTACGGATACTACTTTTAAGGAAAAAACTCGCCGCCACGACACGCTCAATCACACTCAATCACAGCACAGCAGAAAACATCGAAATCACTTCAAACAAACCTCACGAAACTGCCTATTTATATTTAAATGATAGCTCAACTATCAATGGCAACATTACCTTTACGAATGGCAACGGCATTGTGAAAAAACAACCATTCGACGCTAAAAGGGAAAGTGATTGGTGGAAAAATAGAGAAGTAACGAAGTAACTCGTATGGAACACACGCCAAATTTAGAGAACTCTACCGTCCCGTATTACGCTTCGTTCCATACGGGCTACTTTCCTCCGGCAAAACAGATTGCATCCAATCCACATGCTCTACCATTGAAGCTTCAACTTGAGAAATTGTATGACGGTCCGTCTTATTCCAGACTAGCGTACTAATACTTTCACCGATGGTTTGCATAATTTTTTTTAGCATTCAAATCTTCTAAAAGCTCACTGTCCATCCCTAATTCTTTAACCACCTCACAAAAAGTACTGACAAAGAAAAGGTATTTTCTACATAAATCTAGTTGAGAAATTTGTTCTTTATTAAATTCTTCACATACTTGTAACACAGCATTAGAAAGCTGCATTGCTTGGTCGCGCTCTTTTTTAATGAGCAGCTCTGTATTATCTAAAAAAATTCCGGGAGCAGGATGTGATGCTAAAAAATTCTGTGTTATTATTTTAACAGCACCACTGACTAAAAGCATTATTCCTTTAGCTTCATTAAAATGAAATTTTAATGCATTTACTTTGACTACTTTTAGCGGAGCAAATTGAGAAAGATGGATATGCGCCTTGGAGGGCTGCGATGCGTCAGGTGCAAGCGCCTGCAAACTATCAGCAAATTGAATCAGCATTCTCAGAGCTGGAGCAGAGTCAAAACTAAAGACAGGAAGCATCTCTTTCATCATAGTCACATGAGAATTAGTTC
>JABDGK010000085.1 GCA_013286085.1 Gammaproteobacteria bacterium
GCTTGTTTATTATCACGGTCAGTTTAAGCGAGAAAAAGAGTCGCCAACAACCAAGCCGTCTTTTGTGCCAGTAAAAATTTCTCATCATGAAAAATCTATTGTAACCAGTGAGATCAAGCTGTTACTACCCAATGGATTTCAGTGCATATTTCCAAGCCATACAGATGCGCTTCAGGTTAAGCGATTACTGGAGGTGATGTTATCATGCTAATTCCTGATGAGATAAAAATATATTTTTACACGCAGCCGGTAGATATGCGTAAATCGATTAATACCTTATGCATGTTGGTATCTGAAACGCTCAAATTGAATCCGGCGGATGGTAGTCTATTTTTGTTTCGAGGCAAGAGTGGCAATAAGCTGAAAGCGCTGTATTACGAAATGAACTGCTTTACGCTATGGTACCGCCGACTGGAGAAAGGTCGGTTTGTTTTCACAAGAGATGCGCAAGGCTGCATCGAGATGAGTCGGGATCATTTTAAGTGGTTATTAGCCAGCGATAAATACTCGCGTCATGATGCTATGCAACCACAACAAATCGAGTGTTTTTCATAAAAAAACATCGAAAATATAACGGTAATTTGCTATATTGCGCGCATGAAAATAACTATAAAAAATCCTCCTAAAACAGTCGAAGAATTAGAAAAAATCATTCTGTTGCAGCAACAGAAAATTGAAAAGCAGCAGCTAGAAATCACCTCTCACAAAGAGCAATATATTCGTCTTCTCGAAGAATTCAAGCTTGAAAAATCGCGCCGCTATGGCGCTTCTTCTGAAAAGAATATTTACCAAACAGATTTATTTGATGAGCCAGGTGCTGAAATTACCGGCGAACTAAAAGACCAACTAGATGACACGATTAATATTGAAAGCTATCAACGTAAAAAACATCCTGTCAGAAAGTCTATACCGAAAGACATGCCGCGCGAAGTTATCATCCATGATATCGCAGAGCATGAAAAAGTATGCGACTGTGGGGCGCACCTTGTTCGTATCGGTGAAGCAATCAGCGAGCAAATTAAATATATTCCAGCTAGGCTTAGTGTGGTACAGCATGTGCGCCCCAAATATGCCTGCAAGCCTTGCCAGGAGAATATCAAAATTGCGCCCATGCCAAGCTTGCTGCTACCAAAGAGCCTCGCCACACCTGAGCTTGTGGCTCATACTATTATCGCTAAGTACTGCGATCATATTCCTTTGTACCGACAGCAAAACATCTGGGATAGACTTGGGATTGATATGCCGCGCAGCAGCTTATGCGGTTGGCTGCTAAAGGTATCAGAGCTATGCGAACCATTGGTAAAATTACTGCGACAAAATATTATTGTCTATGACTATGCGCAAGCAGATGAAACAACAGTCCAAGTATTGGATGAAGTTGGTCGTAGCAATAAAGCAAAATCTTATATCTGGTGTTATCGTGGAGGCGGAATAAGGCCGAGCATTGTTTATGAATATCAAGAGACGCGTGGCGGTTATCATGCGGAAGAATTTCTATCGGGGTTTAAGGGGTATTTACAATCTGACGCTTATTCTGGTTATAACTTTGCGAACAAAGATGAAGGCATTATTAGGATTGGCTGCATGGCGCACGCGCGGCGAAAATTTGCTGATATAATTAAAATAGCAAAAACAAATGGGTTGGCACATGAGGCTATCAAATTCTTCAAAGCGCTATACAAAATTGAAAAGGAAGCGCGTGACAATAATTTATCGCCACAAGATAGATTCTCATTGCGCGAGGAGAAATCAACACCGATATTAACAGCATTCAAAGCATGGCTGGATAACCATCTCACCAAAACACCGGCGCAAAGTAAAATTGGCGAGGCGATTCGTTATACGTTATCCAATAGGAAATTATTAAATAACTATCTCAAGGATGGCCGCATCGAAATCGACAACAACTTACTAGAGAATACCATCCGCCCATTTGCAATTGGACGCAAGAATTGGTTATTCATGGGAAGCCCTTCAGGCGCCAAAGCAGGCGCGGTATTTTACTCGCTCATTGAGACTTGCAAGGCAAACGACATTGAGCCATATCAATATCTATGCGCGATGCTGCATCGTATTCGTGACTGTGTCACCGAGGAAAGCTACCGTAAACTGCTGCCGCAGTTTATTCCAATTTAATCAATCTGCAAGGGGTGTGTCGATTCCAGAAAGCTTACTCCTCACCTCATTTAACTCTTGGCTAAATATATTTCTATCTGCGCTCACATAGACCACCTAACTACCTGATAAAAATTTTTAGGGTCAAGTCTGAACATAGGCGATCCTAAAGCGTGGTTAATGATTTATGATATTGGTATTTTTTGCTTATGTTTAGACTTGACCCTGAGGATTCCTTGATGAAGATGGAGCACTTGCTGATTTAATTTCACTTAAATATTTTTCAGTCAATGCCGCATCTGTTTTTAAAATTACATTACATTTTTGCAGTAAATCAATTTTGCTCGGCTTGTTTTTCATTTTACTAAAAAAACTACCTGTCGCCGTATCACTTTTAACGAATATATTAAACTTCTGATAAAACGCGTTTTTAAACTCGACTAAAGCACCAAATTTTTCTTGATAAGTTTTTCCAGTGTCGAGGGAATTTATTGCTGCTAAACACTGATTTCCTAATATTTTAAACATTTCCTTTGTTTTTTCGGAAACTTTTGGATGCGAGACATGAAAATCAATCTCTCCTTTCACGAAATTTAAATTTGCCTGAATTCTTTCAATATCTTTTTGCTCCAGCCTGGAGTTATAAATACCGTTTAAATCTTCTTCCATCTTCTTTACATGAGGGCTAATTTTGCTTTGCATAGATTCAAGATAGGCTGATGTGCAAGCTATAACGTGTTTTCCTGCCAACTCTTTAACTTTAGTTTGTAAGCTTAAGTTGCATGCATCGGCATGTTCGCGACAAACATGAGCAACTTTAGATCTTCTATCGGCTAGAGAATCATCTTGTAAAAAATGTAAAGATACGCTTCTAGCTTTATTTAACACGCTCTCGACTTCAATGGGTATTGCTGTTGCAATTGAATCATCGATAACTCCCTTCAAATGCGCCTCTCTTAAAGAAGCGAGTGAGGATGTCAATTGCGCGCTGGATAACTCTACATTTTTATTGTAACTTGATTGCTCTCCAGGAGTAAAAATTATATTTTCATCTTGGATAATACGTTGAACTTCTTCATTCATTTTTTCTTGAAAAGCATCTACATGAGTTTTAATAATAAAATCTTCATTTTTGATAGCGTCAGATTCCGTAATTTGTTTTATCGTGAGCTTCTTATTTTCTTCAATTAGAGAAAAAATGGAATATAAAATTCTTTGTTTGCGTTTTGCTTCCGTAAGAGCCTGTGACCGATTTTGCAAGACTTCTTTCAATTGTTCTTTTTGATTTTCCGACATGTACGGTTGTAACTGTTCGAAATTTTTAAATGGTCTAAACTCAAACTTGTTGTCTATCGCATTTTTCCAGCGTGCTTTGCCTTCCTCTGATAGCACCATGTCTATACTGCCCCAAGAGTTTGTATCCGGGAATTGTTGGTTTGTGCGTAATGCGCTAATTAACTGAGGAACAAGTGTGAATGTTATGTAAGGCACTTCTTCATTAAATAATGATAAAATCTTTTCTTTGTTTGCGATCATTTCATCCGCGGTATGTTCTGGTTTTTCGAATCCACGGCTGCGAAGTAGATCATACATTTCGAGAAATACTCCAGACCGTGAACGATTGTTTTCAAGCCAAAGGGCCATATTAAGTGCGCTGTTAAACATTCGTTTGTCTAATATAACTTCTCTACTGTTATTTTGAAAATGACCGAACTTTTCAAGACCAATGGATCCATAACAGTAACTTAAAAGATGGGTGCTTCTATTTGCTTGGGGCATCATGCCCATGTAAAGATGAAACACATGTGAGGACCAGGATGTTTGTGAATAAATATTGCCTTCGAATCCTCTTTGAAAACTAGTATCGACAATGTGACGCATAGACGCTGTTCCAAATCCGCTGCCTTTAGCATTGCTTGATCGACGCTCAATGTGAATCGCATTACCCTCGGGATAGTCTTTAAATTGCATGGTGCCCGAACGCAAAGCAGATTGGTAATTTTTTTCGTCTAACGGTGTTTCTTGAATGTTGGTAGAGGCGTTTTCGCGATTTAAAGACACGAGAGTCTCCCTATGCGATAGTTTGATACATTGTGATATCTTGATATAGAAAGTATAGACTATTTTTAAGTTTAGGTTTTTTTAAAATTTTTGTATTACTTTTATGGAGTTACATATAAGCATCGGGTC
>JABDGK010000086.1:0-811 GCA_013286085.1 Gammaproteobacteria bacterium
TTCACTGTACTGTCATCGTCGGTGGTGAGTTATCCAATAATAAAGGCATCAATCGTCAAGGCGGTGGCTTATCTGCAGCCGCTTTAACAGACAAAGATCGCAGCGACATCAAAGATGCTGTGCGTCTTGATGCTGACTACATTGCTATTTCGTTTCCGCGCAATGCTGACGATGTCAAAGAAGCACGCATTTTGCTAAAAGCCGCCGGCGGCAATGCTGGCATTATTGCTAAAATCGAGCGAGCTGAAGCTATCACCAACATTGAAGAAATTACTCGCGCAGCCGATGCAGTCATGGTCGCACGCGGTGATCTTGGTGTTGAAATTGGTGATGCCGAATTACCGAGCGCACAAAAACGCATTATTCATCTCGCCAAAAAACTCAACAAACCCGTGATTACCGCCACACAAATGTTGGAGTCCATGATTCATAACACTATCCCGACGCGCGCAGAAGTGTCTGATGTCGCAAATGCTGTGTTAGATGGCACGGACGCCGTCATGTTGTCAGGTGAAACGGCTGTTGGCAAATACCCGGATAAAGCGATCGCCGCCATGGATCGTATTTGTTTAAGCGCTGAAAAAAGTATTTCTCGCAAAAATTTACGTCGCATTGTTGATACACAATTCAAATACGTCGATGAAGCGATTGCGATGGCAACCATGTACACCGCGAACCATCTCGATATCAAAGCAATTATTGCTCTGACAGAATCCGGCACCACACCGCTTTGGATGTCTTGCGTGAAATCCAGCATTCCGATTTATGGATTAAGCCGTCATCTGACGACACAACGCCGCATGGCATTGTA
>JABDGK010000086.1:821-4287 GCA_013286085.1 Gammaproteobacteria bacterium
GTACCGTGGCGTGTATTCCATTCCTTTTGATGCAACCCACATTGATAGACGTGAACTCAATCAAACTGCTGTGCATGAATTACAAAAACGCGGCATCTTGCAAGAAGGTGATTTAGTGTTGATTACCAAAGGTGATTTAATTGGCGTGCATGGTCGAACCAATGCGATGAAGATTTTCACTGTGGGTGATTCACAATCAGCATCTTGAAACTTAAACGCCTCCCCCTTTGAAAAAGGGGGATTTTTTACGGAATTTTTTTTTAAAAAATCACTCCTAACCTCCCCTTTTCAAAGGGCGTTGTTGCATAAATCGTAAATCCCCTCCACACTTTTTGTGGAGGGGAGGGGGTAATTTGATTTATGCAACAACGCCTTTTCAAAAGGGGGACTCTTAAGTTGACGCCTATACGCCTTCGCGGGAAAGACAAGCTTTATATATTTTCTCACGAATACACCAACTTTCGTGTCGTTGACTGTGTTAGCTTTTCTGGAACAGATCGTCTATCTAATCCACATAAACGTTGCTCCATGTCTTGTAAAAATTCATCATCTTGCTGCACACTTGCAACTAGGGTGGCGGATGATGGTTTAGCAGCAACTACAGGCACCGGCGGCATCAAACTCCTAACGAGTGCATGCGATGAAGATGTCGCTTGCATAGAAGACATGGGTGATAGGGATGGCGCACTCGGCAATATTGACTGAACGGCCATAGAATGGCTTAACGCAGCTACAGGCGCTGGCAATTCTGTTTGCACTGTCGACATTCGCGATAATGGCGGGCCTCCTGGTGGCACCGTTGCAATAACACGACCGGATGCATCTACAGGCACTGCCAGCACAGGCACGACATGAGGATAATGCAATAACAACTCTGCTGGTGTAATGGGTATTCCGACAGGAACATCAGCATCTGCAAGTGAGGCAATGCGATTCGGTGTTGCAACTGGCAGAGGCGCAATACTTGCTGATGAACGTGACACACTGGATACTGGCATTTTCTGTTGGCTGATTACCGCCATATCTACTGTTGCCTCTATCCCATTTTCTTTCTGGATTCTCTCCCGAATTTGCATAGCAAAAATGCCATAAGCCTTCTCCATGCCATAATAAATATCATCAAGAAAATTCTCCTCCCAACCCGCGGCCTGAGTGACTAACAATAAATCCGGATTCAAAATCACTTGATTTGTGCTGGCTAATTGAGAAAGCAGTGTCTGAAATTTTCTTGCTAATTCAGCGTGATCTTTATATTTTTTCTGCGGGCTTACTGCAACCATGGCAAGAAACTCATTAGCCTGAGAAACAATTTCAGCAATCCGTTGTTCGCTCATGCCAAACCGTTCGTGAGCATTTCCCATTGCTAACAACGCTGCTTTCATACATAAAAACAATTCACAGCGCACACTATTACCTTGATGCAGCGCACGCCCCAGATTCCAACCTTTTGAATGCGAATTCATTAATTCCACCACAGCCGGTAATGAATTCATACCCGCACGTTGTTTTAAAGGCTCATCTGATTTCGATAGACATTTTTGCACAATAGCATCGTGGGTATATTGCGCTAACTGAAATAATTCTGGATGATGCCGCGAGTCTCTCATGATATCGTGTAATTTTTTTTCGTCCTCGCGCTGAAAATAGGATAATAAAGCATAAGACTTTTTAGCAATATCGTGAATCTTCCCTTTTGTGACAATGGGATAAAGTGTCACTAGCCATTGGGTAATCTTTTTTTCATTTTCCGGCCTTAACACAACTTTCTTGCTGAGATCCATTAATTTATCGTAAATCTGTGTCAGCTGTTGAACATCGTTTTTAGCTTGATAAATAATGGCGGCTGAAGCATATTTGTCGATGGCAATATCAATCAACGCATCTTCTTTTTCAGCAGCTGTTGCAGCAAGCAATAGTAATTCTGGATCATGTGTTAATTTTTCAGCTTCTTCGTAAGCAGTAACTGCTTCGCGACCACTACAGAGAGCACCTAACTGTTTATAATAATCCGTTAATTTTTCTGTATCTTGTAATGGGGTGTAATGTTGAATAGCTGCACGCAAAATATCTTGCAGACTACCAAACCCTGTTCGCTTTTTTAATCTTGCAAAAAGGGTTTCTACAAAACTTTTATTGATGACTTCTCGTTGCATACCTCGTTCGCAAGTGTGCATTAATGCTTGGCATAAGGAAACTTGATTGGCGGGATTTGTTTCGTTGCACAATACTCTTAAAAGTTCTTCTAAATAATGCTTGGTATCCAGAGGGCCAATATCTAGTTTTTTAGTGTAGATAACAAGTTGGCTAACCCAATGCTCGCGCTCTTCTAAACTCGCGGATTCAACGAGATAAACATACGCACATAAAATATAAATAGAAGCTGTAGCTTTTGTATTTTCGCGCGGGGATAACAACTCCATTTCAAAAGCTTTAATCGCGCGCAACACGCCAGACGGCGGCCCATCTAAACTAGAAACCCCTCTCAGTCCCGCCACAAAATGTGGATACTGCTTTTGAATTTGCTGCCATGACGCTGCTACATTTCCAGGAAGTTTATCGATGGAAGAAAGTAAAAATAAGCTAAGCACCCTATTCATTATGTTTTCATGAGTTGCATCACCAGTTAGTCTCTGCAAAGCTTCTATAGAGTTTTCTCTTGCTCTCATTGCCAGATACAGATACTCAATATTATGACCTATATTTAATAAAAAATGCGGATATTTCTTTTGAATAATAAGTACGTTGATTCGCTCAGGAAGAGTCATTTTCGTCAGATAATCATCTTTTTCAAGAATTTGACTCAAGGCATCTAAGGCTAACGCAACCACCTCTTGAGAAGGATCATCAAAAAATTCGGCTAATTTTTCAATGACAGCTTTTTTATCTTGGTCTGTCGAGAGGGTAAAATACTTTTTTTCTAGTGCCGCGATGCGCTCTGGGATTGGCTGATTGCATTCCAACTCCACACCTTTCTGATCCAAAAGTGCAGCAGGACTCTGAAGATCTACTGCTATTTTAAACCATTTCTCTGTTTCCTCAGGTCGATCCAGTTTTTTGTAAGCAACATGTATTTGATAGGCGAGATTGGGTTTTTTAGCTGCATCGGCTTCGGCATATTGCGATAATAATTCTAATAATGTTTTTAAAGGACTATCTGGAAGTTTCGGAATATGTGGTTGCGCTCGTTTAACATCCGGTTCCTTAACAAGAAGTTGCAAAATCGCTTTTTCATAGCGGTCTGGTGCTATGTGATAATAGATAAGTGCAAGGCATAGAGGAGAATTGCCATAAGTATCAATTTCATTCACATCTATCTTTGGAAATTTCTCTAAAAAATAAGAAACGAGCTGGGGTTGTTCATAATAAAAAATACTATTTAAAATAAAGTCCGCACGACCAGTGCTTTCCAGCAGAATGGATGTTTTAGTATCAGCAGAAGTAATAGAAATTGATTTAACCTTACTTT
>JABDGK010000087.1 GCA_013286085.1 Gammaproteobacteria bacterium
GGCTGTAGCAAAACCGATCTAAATCAAGCGAAATATAGGGTAAATCTATCTTGGTTTGTTACAAATTTGCTACATCCAAAAAGAATGTTAATATACCCCATTGGGGTTGATAAATTAGCTACAGTAGAATAGAATTTAAGGTATGAAGGGAATGAAATTACAAACAGTCGTTGAAACACCGGAATTTATCAGACAAGCAAAAGAATGCATGGATGATAAAACAAGAAATAATTTTATCGATTATATTGGCAAAAATCCTTTAGCCGGAGAAGTAATTACAGGAACGGGCGGTGCTCGAAAAGTAAGATGGCAAATGGATGCGCATAGCGGTAAGCGGGGTGGTGTGAGAGTGATTTATTATTATCATGATCAAGATATGCCAATATATTTATTTACCACATATAAAAAAAGCCAGCGTGACAATATTACCGATGAAGAGAAAAAATTTTGTATAAGATTATTAAATTAATTGTTAAGGCGCATAAGGAGTAACATATGAGCAAAATCGGTGAAAGTTTATTACGCGGCGCTAATGAAGCCCTTGCTCATGCCAAGGGTAAAAAAACTAAAGCCAAAATACACAAGGTTGTTGTGCCTAAGCAGGTAGACGTTAAAACTATTCGTTTAAAGCTACATTTGACTAGGCAACAATTTGCTGACAAGTATGGTTTTAGCATTCGCACATTAGAAAAGTGGGAGCAGGGCGTGCGCGAGCCAGATGGTGCTGCAAGAGCTTATTTGGTAGTGATTGATCGAAATCATAAAGCGGTTGAGTCGGCGTTGGCTTCATAGGGTTATATTACTTCGATCTACTAAACATGTGTTGATTGATTACTTGATTGAAATGATTATTTGTAATTTGCCAAGCATCACGCGTTCTTCCGGGTTTGGAACTGTGTTCTTCAATAAATTGTAATGCTTTTGTAACAGGAAGGGTGTTAATTGTTGCAAGCCAATTATCTTTTAATCCAAAGTAATTAAAACCTTTTTTGCATAATGTTTCGTACTGTTGCTTAAAGTGTTCTAACTTCAGAAAATTTATTATTGCATGCTGGCATTTTAATTCATCTTCGGGTTTTAGATAAAGAATTTTATAACGTACATTATTGTCATCTAGGCCACTGAACCAGTTTGTGCCGATCACCTCCTCTAGATATTTTTCTAAGTTTTCATTGTTCCCGACTGGTTTCAACAATAAATAAATACCTTCTTGGCGTAATGCGTTTGCGTGCAGGCCAATAGAAATATTATATTTTTTTATCTCATCAACGATGTCACTGGGAATAATTTCTTTAATATCGTATTCCTCAGCAACACATAAGAATGGTCGAGGCATTGTAAGTTCGCTATCTTGGCTTTGACTAAATGAAGGTGGATTTATGCTCGGCAGAAATTCAGAAGTCGCGGGATTAATAGCATATATCTGGGTGGGCTGATGTATTCGTCCAGTGATGTTGCTATAAAAAAATCCGTCAGTCCAATCACAACCTTGAATTCCACTATCCTCCCGAAACTGTGGTGAAACAACAGAATTCGGTAGGTAGGATTTCATCAAGGGAACATAACGATTATTAAAATCACCAGCAACAATGACAGGGCATTTATATTTTGTTTGATATTCCATTATTATTTTTCGAATAAAATGTTCAGCATCGCTCGGTAAGTCATTATGCGGTAAGTGCATGTTCATCACAATAAATCGGGTTGTGGGTTCTGTGAGAGATTGAAATAATACTGTCTGCACATCAGAAGAAGAATATAGGCTTTCAGAGCTGCTAGAAGCACTTTCTGGAATTTCTGATCTATATTTAGAGCCATCGTATAGTATAGCTTTATTATTAATTTTTATAGGCTGCCAATTTGGTGGTAGATTAAGTTCGTCATCTCCTAACCATTGTTCTTGTAGCGCGATAAAGTCCGGATTATGTTTTTCCATAAAAGAAGTAATAGATGATGAAATTCTATCACTTCGCTCAGCACACGCGGGCTTATCTTCATCACAAGCAAAGCCACTAGCTAAATTGGGTGTTAGGATATTCCACGAAATCATTTTAATCGGCGCACAATTCAGCATTGGAATATCTGCTTGAATGGGTAAATGGTCCGAAAAGATAACTGATGTATCTTCTTTAGCTTCTTCAACCGTTGGAAGACACGTTTGATAACGCTGAGGCTCCATGCTTTGTGCGGTTTTTATAGAGAATTTGGTTGAGGTAATGAAGTGTACCATTTGATTTTCTAAGGAGTGGGTTTCTTCAGATTCAACAGTTGTCGGTTTTTTTCTAGGTTGAGCTTCTGGTGCTGCTACGTTGGATTTCTCCGCTTTTTCTTTAAGGTTTTTTTGGCTCGCAACAAGACGTACTAAATCATATAAATCATAAAATTGTTGCAATGTCAGATTATCAAATCCATGATCCCAGTTGGCTATTTCAGAAATATCTGACACAGAAATACGAATATTTTCATGCAAGACATTGGCTTCCTTTAATATTTTAACTGTTTCGAATAGCTGGGAAATCGTTGGCATATAATGACCGCTTTCATTTGAAATAAAATTTACTTTTCCGTTGATAACACCTATTTCTCCACCACACAAAACCGATTCTCCCGCTACAAAAGAAGTATGATGAAAAAGATTTTGATTTTGTAGATTAGACTCTTGCTCTGCTGATGCGATAAATAGTTGACGTTCTTTGTCAATGACATAAATAAATTTTTCGCCATTAATTGCTTGCTGATTCCCAGGATTGACTAGTCGATCTAAGTGGATAGAGGCGTGAAATAATAATTTTTTATCTTTAGATACATAAATTGTTTTTTTATAGGCATCTGCTTGAAAGCTATCGAATTCCGCCAACCATGCAAAAAAGTTTAGGTCAGTTGTTTTATCGTTATACCATTCGGCAAAAATTTCAGCATCGCGATGCAGAGGATCAATGTGTTCAATGTAATACTTCGGATCAATGTGCCCTGTCGTAAATAGTTTTGTAAAGCGACGCAATCGTTCTTTGGGAGATTGCGTGGCTAGGCTAAGAATATCCTGATAATATTTTTTGCGCCCGAGATAGTGAGAGACTTCAGAAATGCTTTTAAGTAATATTTCAAGTTTTTCTTTATGTGCTTGTAATTCATTTTCACCTAGCATACCTTCAGATTTTTTCTGCAATGTGGTGAGTATGTTAATTTTTGTTTCTAAGTTATCATTAGACGCTTCTAAATAGGACTGTATCATTTCTTTTAAAAGTGTTAATGCCGCACTTTGCCATATTGGATCACGAAAAATATCGGGCAAGAATAAGGCGTTTGTTAAAAATGCAATATTCTCATTTAAATAATTAATATTTCCAGGAATAGTGTAAGGATTTTGCTTTGCCGATTCCAAAATAGAAATGGCTTTTTCACTTATTTTAACAAATTCATTCAAATCATTATTATTTTTAGCAGCATTAATTTTTGGTGCAAGATATCTAAGATAGTAAGTAAATTGACAGCGCGGATCGCAGCTCTCTGCTCCCAATTCGTAATAATGCTCAGCCATTTCTGGGTTCTCGTCTATCTCCATTAAATTTCCTATATGAGAATAAGCAATGCAACAGCCATCGACTGCGGCTTTTTTTAAATAGGTTTCAGCGCTTAACGGTAGTTGATTAAATTCATTTTCTAATGAGCCAATGCCTAAAGTGCAGTTTCGCAATGAACGCATAAAAGGCTGATAATTTTCTTCTTTAAGAATTTTATCTAATAACTGTTTGCTTCTTGCCTCAAATTCTGAAATTTTTTCTAAGTTTTTATTTAGTTTTTGTTTTTCAAATTGGGCTAAACGCTTTAAAGTTAATGCTAAATAATAATCGATAAACGGATTCGGTTCGTTTGAATTTAAAGAACTTAATTCTTCTAAAGAATTTTTTATGGTTGAAAAGGTTTCCTTGGATACACCGGACACAAAAAATCCAGAGGCTTTCTGTGCAACATCGATTGCGATTTTTTGCTTTAATAGTAGCGGGATTTGTAATTCTAGTTCTCGTACAGATTCTGCTATTTGAAGATTAGGATTTTCTTTTGAAGTTAGTTGAATTTTTTCTATCTGGGTCTTGGCAAGATCGAAATTACCTTGTCGTATTGCATCGTAATAAACTTGCGCATAACACAGTTCGATTAGTTTTTTCTTTGAAGACGCATTCCCTTTTTTATACGCCAATAAAGCTTTTTTGAAATCAGGGTGTCTTGATATAGGAGGAAGTTCAGATTTCACTTTGTCGAAGTAATAATCGCCAATTATTTCCCAT
>JABDGK010000088.1:0-3922 GCA_013286085.1 Gammaproteobacteria bacterium
AGTATGTTTGTCGCGTTTCATATTTTACACCAGGGAAGATTACCGTTATGCCAAAATTAATTGATCTCGTAAAAAAAACATTGGTTATTTATCAAGGCACACCAGCAGAAGGATTGGTACAGGAACTCGCAAACCAACAAAATGATAGTGAACTCTTTAAAAAAATAATGGCTGCTGCTGTTAGCAAAGAAACGAATAAAGACAAGCAATTTATCCTAAATCATTTAATCCTCTGTCACGAATCATCGCACCTCCCAACAGAGAGTCTCGTTGTGAATACTGCCAATGTGGTAGAGGCCAAAGACACGTACTTTATCACTGTTGTCGACAATTTTCTGTTGCAAGTCAAACTTGAAAGAACACAAGCTGCTTTAAAAAAGGCCGTAGCATATCATGTTTTAACGAATACGTTAAAACAGTTACAAGAATCACTGGAACAGCAGCGCGAACAACTTCAGCATGATATAAATTTACTGCAGGATGAGATAAGCCAATGTCTTTTTAAGTCAACCTTTGGTCATGACGACTGGATGAAGACGTTTAACCCTCAGCAAATCGAAAATTTATCAGTTGCCAGTAATGAATTAAAATCGACACTGAGCCATATGAAAAATCGTGACGCTCTAATCGTGACTATCCAAAAAAGCATTGATCAGACAGACAACAAGCATAAACAAACACTTCGGAGTCTCTCGCAAGAAGACGTTAAATTAAAACAACTTGAAGAGCCCGCGCCACGGTATGATGCATGTCCTGAAATTGTTACAGAAGCAACGCAGTATAAAAATATACGGTCTGGTATATCCGATTTAGAAAAAAAGATTCCTGAGCTACTTCAAACGGCGCGATCCAAGATCGCAAGCCTACGTGATAGCCATACTAGCACTAAACAAGTATTGCTAGAGCTTCAGGTACAACATGCAGACATCTATCAACGCCTAGTCACCGTAGCGACCACGAGTACAACCCCCATAGATAGCATGTCATCCCCCTCATCAAGGGCTAGTACAACTGATCTAGTAGACAGAAGACGCAGCCTTCCAACATACATCTCGCCAAAAACAGCCAATGTGTGGGCTCTGCCGGATGAGATTGATTTAAAAGCCACGCTGGTCTCACAAGCACAGGCGCGGGAATTGGATGAACAGGCACATTCTCAGGCTTCATCTGCTGCGCCCACTGTAAAACGACAACACTATCGCAAGGGGCGCGGTAGTCAAGGTCACCAGCCGGCAACCAAACAGTTAAGCCTGAAAGATCAAGGACAATCGCTGTTTTCACCGCCACATAACCCACAACATGTGCCGCATCATCATTCTATTGGATCAGAGCCAAATAGCGTTCCAGCCAATCGGGCTTTAACGGGCTCAGGATCCCGCAAGTAATCGTTTACAAAATCCATCAAGAATCATATTAGATCCTTGATGGATTGATAAGCCATCGAGTGATCGCTCCGTTCTTTTAATCCCTTACAAACTGCAACTCACGAATCAACCGTCCATTACGCGTCCCACGTCCTTCGAATTTCGTGACAATCGGTCGCTGACTTGATCGCGCGGCATATTCACCCACACCAGCAAGATTCACTAAATCTGCATTGGCGGATAACACCGTCATCATTTGCTGAGCATAATGCTCCCAATCGGTTGCTAAATGCAAAATGCCGCCTACTTTTAATTTACTCGTGACTAGCTTCACAAATTCGGGCTGAATCAAGCGACGCTTATGATGACGACGCTTGGGCCATGGATCCGGAAAAAATAGTTGTATGCCATCTAAACTCGCATCCGGAATACATTGCTGAATAACTTCGACTGCATCAGCATAATAAACGCGAATGTTTTTGATATCTTGCTCTTCAATGCCTAACAACAACGTACCAACACCCGGTTGATACATTTCAATCCCAATAAAATCTTGCTCTGGTTGGGCTTTTGCAATTTCCAGCAAGGAGTGTCCTGAACCAAAGCCAATTTCGAGTGTGCGTTTTGCTTCACGCTGAAAGATATAATTTAAATCCAACATGCCTGCAGCCAGCGACAAACCAAATGGCGGCCACAGCTCCACTAGCACACGGCGCTGCGCATCCGTCATACGACCATCGCGTCGCACAAAACTACGAATACGGCGGAGAAAAACATCGGTAGAAGTCATACGAGAAACACCATTCTTCAAGTTATTTTTTTTAAATTGATAGAGACATCATGAATTAATTTTTGTTTCAACTCGCCTAGGCTTTTTTCTAAGCCAACGGCATATTCTGCCGTTGGATAAACGTCGACAAATGCCGACACTTGCTGCATGGCACGTTGACGCATCACATGAATTGATTCAGCTGGATACACTAACTTGCCTTGACGAAATACCGGCTGCAACAAATCAACGCTCGCATCATGCGATGTTAATTTTTTCGTGGTTGCTGGATCCGCTAATGATGTTAACTCTGGCTCTACAGGAATTCCTAATTCAACATCATACATCACATCAGCGACTTGCTGGCCATTCTGAAAAAAACGCCGCACTTGATAAATACCTGGATTAGAAATTTTTACCGCTTGTTCTGACAATTTTAATTTATATTGCCATTGACCCTCTGCATCACGTAATGCAGAAAGTTTATAAACACCGTCTAAAGCTGGCTGATCATAGGCTGTCGCTAAACTAGTACCCACACCCCACACAGAAATTTGTGCGCCTTGCTCGCGCAATCGACGGATAGCATATTCATCTAAACTATTACTCGCTACAATTTTCGTATCAATAAAACCCGCGTCATCTAATAATTTGCGGGCTTTTTTACTGAGTTCGGCTAAATCACCAGAATCCAAACGAATACCTAATAATTTTGACCCACGCGCATGCAGTTTTTTCCCAATCTCAATAGCATGCTGCACCCCAGTCAATGTGTCATACGTATCAACCAGCAACACGCAGTTTTGTGGCATCACAGCAGCATAGGCCTCAAACGCACTCATTTCATCAGCAAATGCAGTGACCCAACTATGCGCATGCGTACCACGCACGGGGATGTCATACAGCATACCCGCCAACACATTCGAGGTGGCTTCACAGCCACCCACATAAGCAGCACGACTCGCTGCCAATGCACCATTTGGACCTTGCGCTCGGCGCATACCAAATTCAAGTACAGACTCACCCTGGGCTGCTTGGCAAACACGACTGGATTTTGTAGCAATAAGTGTTTGAAAATTAACAATATTAAGCAACGTGGATTCAATCAGCTGCGCTTGCAATAAGGGCCCCGTTATTCGCACCAATGGTTCATGAGGAAACACTACCGTTCCCTCAGGAATCGCATCAATATCACAACGAAACGCCAATTGTGCCAAATACGTCAAAAACTCTGCTGGAAATAACGCCTCACCGTTTGCCGCGGTTAGCGTGGCAAGATAGGCTAATTCTGCCGCTGAAAACCGCCAGTTTTTTAAAAAATCAACGACATCCGCCAAGCCACAGGCAACCGCATAATTACCACGAAAAGGATTTCGACGAAAAATCAGCTGAAAAACCGCCTCTCGATCGTGCATATTTAATTTCCAATAACCATATGCCATGGTCAATTGGTATAAATCCGTCAATAACGGTGATATCACGATACGATTCCTCTATAATTCTTAAAATTTCGCCAAGACACAACGAATTATCTATAAATTTTCTGTTTAAAATGGTAAAAAAGCAGACATTATATAGACTCGAAAGAGACAATTGAATTTATTTAATTATGATTATATTGCGTCAAGTAAGCAAAAATTATACCACTGCTACGGATTCTATCCCAGCATTGCATGATATCAACTTACATGTTTTGCCGGGAGAAATCTTTGGAATTATCGGTAAAAGTGGTGCGGGCAAAAGCACCTTGATTCGCTGCGTCAACTTGTTAGAACGACCCACGCAAGGG
>JABDGK010000088.1:3932-4160 GCA_013286085.1 Gammaproteobacteria bacterium
TCGCACCGAACGCTCTGCGCATGGCACGCCGCAAAATTGGTATGATTTTTCAGCATTTTAATTTACTTTCTTCGCGCACAGTCTATGACAACATTGCCTTTCCATTAGAACTTGCGGGCTTTGAACGCCAAGATTTTTCGAAGATATGCCCTTTGCGTGTGATATACAATGCAATACCGACTGGCATACCAACCAGTGTGGCAATGATGCTAGCAATCACAACCATAT
>JABDGK010000089.1 GCA_013286085.1 Gammaproteobacteria bacterium
GCTATGGCAGAAATTTCACGAGAAACATCAGAAAGCTCTCATGACGAAGATGATGATAGTGTTGAAGAAACAAAAAAAGAACCCGCAAATAATTTCTCTGCTGCCAATTCAGAATTGAGAAATCTATCGCTCTTTAGCAGTGCAGCAAGCTCATCGGCGCCACATCCTCTCTCACCTACTTCTTTGATGCTAGAGAACCGATTAAAACAAGATAAACTGGATTCCTTCAACAAACTTTTTGCACTGACACAACGTCAAAGTCTGTGGGAAAATCCAGAAGGAAAAGAATTACAAAAAACTTTACAGCGATATATCATTACGCAGGAAGAAGAATTAAAGAACTCATCTGAAAATCGCGATTTGGCTTGTCACAAAAACCATGTTCGCGCATCATAACCCATAGAAACCGTAGGCAATTGGTGGACACGCTGCGCTTTGTCCGCCCTACGGTTCTTTTATACATTTTTTTAAAATGAGAGCACTATGCACGCCTTACCACTCGACAGTTTTATTGCCATTATGATTGCATATCTATTTGGCTCCATTTCTAGCGCCATCGTTGTGTGCAAAATCATGCGATTACCCGATCCACGCACGCAAGGTTCGCGTAATCCAGGTGCCACCAATGTGCTACGTATCGGCGGAAAAAAAGCAGCGATCATCACACTCATCGGTGATGTATTAAAAGGTGTCATCCCCGTGCTCGCCGCCAAATTCTATGGATTTGCTCCACTCAGCTTGAGCCTCATTACCTTTGCCGCTTTTTTTGGACATCTTTATCCTATTTTCTTTCGCTTCGAAGGTGGCAAAGGCGTTGCTACTGCAGGCGGGTGTATTATGGCACTCGCATGGCCCGTGGGTGTGGCATTACTTGTTACATGGCTACTCGTTGCAATGGTATTTCGTTATTCTTCATTGGCAGCGTTAATCGCTGCTCTCGCTGCACCTTGTTATGCTTGGTATTTTACTAATTACGACTACACCATCATGGCTTGTGCGATCAGTGCGCTCTTGATTTATCGACACAAAAAAAATATTCAGAATTTATTGGCAGGGAAAGAAGATAAGATTGGGAAAAAGAAATCATGACATCTCAACCGAGCCGCGACTGTCAGGGAGCGTCACTGGTCTTAAGATTCTGTGACACTCCGACGGTCGCGGCTCGGTACATTCTATATCGGTGGCAAACTCTCAAGCGCCCAACGCGGATACACTTGAATTTCTAAACCATCTTGTTGACCTGCCAATAAACGCTGACAACCCACGTATGCAATCATGGCACCATTATCCGTACAAAATTCATGGCGAGGAAAATACACCGCACCACCTTCATTTGCCAACATCGTCTGCAGACGTTGTCGCAACACACGATTGGCACCGACACCACCAGCCACAATTAAGCGCTTCCAACCTGTTTGTTGAATCGCTCGCCGGCATTTTATCAACAAAGTATCAATCACCGCTTCCTGAAATGCAGCCGCAATATCCGCTTTCGTTTGCTCATCTAAGCCCTGTGTTGCGGCTGTGTTAACCGCAAATGTTTTTAAACCACTGAAACTAAAATCCAAACCCGGTCGATCAATCATAGGACGCGGGAAACGAAAACGCTTGATATCACCTTGCTCTGCTAATGCTGATAATGCCGCCCCGCCTGGATAACCCATGCCTAATAATTTAGCCGTTTTATCAAAAGCCTCGCCCACCGCATCATCTAACGTATCACCAATAATTTCATAGGATCCCATTCTGGCTACTTTCACCAACTGCGTATGGCCACCAGACACTAATAAAGCAATAAATGGAAACTCAGGGCGATTCTCCTCTAACATAGGTGCCAATAAATGGCCTTCCATATGGTGCACCCCCATCGTTGGCACCTTCCAGGCAAACCCAATACTACGGCCAATCGTTGCTCCCACCATCAATGCCCCAACCAAGCCCGGGCCCGCGGTATAAGCCACACCTTGTATATCTTGACGCAGAAGACCGGCAATCTGCATCGCTTCTTCAATCAATGGGAGTGTTTTACGCACATGATCACGGGAGGCTAATTCAGGCACCACCCCACCATATTCCACGTGCATCCCGATCTGACTGTATAAAGTATGCGCCAAAAGACCCTTCTCAGAGTCATAAATAGCGACGCCAGTCTCATCGCACGATGTCTCAATACCTAAAACTTGCATAGTTTGCTCATTTATTTTTGCATTTCTCTTCAATAGCCATTAGAATTTGCCATTCTTCATAATTATACGCCGGAGTAAAGAGTTTAATATGCCAACAGTACGTGTTAAAGAAAATGAAAACTTCGAAGTTAGCTTACGCCGCTTCAAGCGCCTATGTGAAAAAGCCAGCATTCTGGCTGATTTACGCCGTCATGAATTCTTCGAAAAACCAACCTGGAAGCGTAAACGCAAAAAAGCTTCTGCTGTTAAGCGCTATCAGAAAAAATTATTGCGCGAACAAATAGCATTAGAGCGCGATAGACGCAAGTAATTTGTATTCAATTTAAGCATAATAAACTTTATATTATGCTTAAATACGAATCTGTTCTGCCACTATACATAAAAGAGCCTCTACTCATGACGACATCTGCAATCAAAGGACAGATCACGGAAGACATGAAAACAGCTATGCGCGCGCAAGACAAAGAACGCTTAGCGACTATTCGTCTTATTTTAGCTGCTTGCAAACAACGTGAAGTCGATGAACGTATTGAGCTTGGTGATGAGCATGTGTTAGCTATTTTAGATAAAATGGTTAAACAACGCCGTGAATCCATTGCACAATTTCAAGCGGCAACTCGCGACGATCTCGTTCAAAAAGAACAGGCAGAAATCACAGTGATCCAAAGCTATCTGCCAACGCCACTATCCACAGGCGAAATTACCTCTCTTATTGATGCCGCCATTCAAGAAACAGGCGCGGCTTCTGTACGTGATATGGGCAAGGTAATGGGTGTCATTAAGCCAAAAATTCAAGGCCGCGCCGATGTTGGCGTTGTCAGCAACCAAGTTAAAGATCGTTTGTCAGCTCAATAAGTAAAAAATCATGTCATACTAGCAACCGAGCCGCGACCGTCAGGGAGCGTCGCAACATTTGTTAGCATACGCTCCCTGACGGTCGCGGCTCGGTTTCGGGTAACCACTTGGAAGAAAAAAGAGCATGGCTGAACAAATACCCAGAGACTTTATTGATCAACTTGTTAATCGAGTTGATATTGTCGATTACATTGATAGCCGCATTACGATACGTAAAAAAACGGGCAGCAACTTTTTTGCATGCTGCCCATTTCATAATGAAAAAAGCCCTTCCTTCTCTGTCAGTCAAACCAAACAATTTTATTATTGCTTTGGTTGCGGGGCTCACGGCAATGTCATTGATTTTTTAATACAATACGACCGTTTAAGTTTTCCAGAGGCCATTGAAACACTTGCTCGCCAAGCTGGTATGGAAATTCCGCGCCAAACTGCTCCACATAACACCGAAAAAACCGCTGCGCAAAAAACATTTTATGATCTGCTTGAACAAATCGCAAAGTATTATCAAATGCAATTACGTCAACATCCACAAGCACAACGCGCAGTTGATTATTTTAAACAACGCGGTGTGTCCGGCGAAATTGCCAAAGAATTTGGCCTCGGTTTTGCACCCGCTGGCTGGGATAATGTACTGCAAACATTCGAAAAAAATAAATTACAATTATTCGAAACCGGCATGCTCATTAAAAAAGACGATGGCGGTTTCTATGATCGCTTCCGTGATCGCATTATGTTCCCCATTCAGGA
>JABDGK010000090.1 GCA_013286085.1 Gammaproteobacteria bacterium
CTTAGTATCCGGCTCTTTATTTACTATTATTGCCGCTGTTTACTACTGGTTACCAAAATGGACTGGTCGTATGTACAGTGAAACGTGGGGACAGATACATTTTTGGTTGTCTGTTATCGGGATGAATTTGGCATTCTTGCCAATGCACTTCTTAGGGTTGGCGGGTATGCCACGTCGTATTCCAGACTACTCGTTGCAATTTACCGATTTCAATCAGATTTGTACGATTGGCGCTTTCATTTTTGGTTTTGCGCAGTTAATTTTCTTAGGAATCGTCATTAAATGCTGCTTAAGCAAGTCAAAACCCACTGTAAGCGATCAAGTTTGGGAAGGTGCACACGGATTAGAATGGACGCTGCCATCGCCACCACCGTATCACACCTTTGAGACTGCACCGGTTGTTTAATGCCTGAATTACCTGATAATCCGCAAAAAAATCCCCCTCTTTGCAAAAAGAGGGGCGAGCTAATCATCGACGTTTGACTATTATTCTGTTGTGCGGCGTTCTTTTCATGTTTGGCTTTTGCTACATGTTGGTGCCGCTCTATCAGTTAGTTTGCCAAGCAGAAGGCATTAATGGGAAATCAGCGAACAAAGCGACTGTGATCGCATCCAATATGAAAGTGGATAAGTCACGGGTTATTAAAGTATATTTTGCAACGCAATTACACGGTAATCTTAAATTTAAGTTTATTCCTCTTCAGCGTTATGTCGAAATTCATCCGGGTGAAACCAAGCTCATTTATTTTTATGCAGAAAACCAATCCGGTAATGAATCCACTGTGCAGGCAATTCCGAGTATTACACCGAATGATGCGGCCCGTTTTTTAAAGAAGACGGAGTGTTTTTGCTTTACTCAACAATATTTCTATAAGAATGAAAAAGCGGATATGCCGGTCTATTTCTTTGTTGACCCCGCTGTTTCTAAAGACATTAAGGAAATGACACTTTCCTATACCTTGTTTGATACCAGTGGTTTTAAAAAGAGCCAAGAGCATTTCACAAAAGGTAGAATTGATTTATAATAGCGCACTTTCGTAGGGTGGACACGCTGCGCTTTGTCCACCCTACGATTTTTATTAGAAAAGGCACACAATGAAATTATCAAAACGTTTTTTATTTTTTTGCTTATTTTTCATTGGCGTATTTTGTCTATTGGGTCAGTGGCAAGTGCATCGTTATCATTTTAAGCAGACGTTATTGATGAATTATCAAGAGCGGGCAGTGGCAAAGCCACAGCCTTTAAAAGTGATGCTGACTACCCAAAAAGACCTGCAATTTCAACGGGTCTCGGTCTTAGGCCATTACCTGAATGATCGCACCATGTTGGTACAAAACCGTTTTTATAAAGATCAGCCTGGATTTGAAGTGTTAACCCCATTGCAAATTCCGGGTCAGAAAAGCTTACTTTTGATTGATCGTGGCTGGATTGCCAAACCACGTGATGCTGATTTGCCAGTGATTGCTAGAGCAATAGATCGCCAGCAAGTGATCGGTAATATTAAGTTGTTAAATGAGTATCAATTTATTTTAGGTAGAAACATTCTGCAATTGGATCAAAAGCCTCTTGTGATGCAAAAAATTGATATCAATGAAATTAGCGCATTGAGCCGGGATGCATTTTATCCATTTATTCTGCGACTGGATGCAAAAGCAGAAAATGGTTTTGTGCGTGACTGGACTATTACAGCCGTGAATCCTGAGCGTCATTTAGGTTATGCTGTGCAGTGGTTTTTGATGGCAATCGCACTGGCCACTGCCTATTTTTGTTTTTATTTTTCTGAAAGGGCACGTCATGCAAGCGCATAGTCGACGTTCAAACAAGAAATTAATTATGCTGCTGGCGGTATTTATTCTGCCGATACTTACCAGTACGTTTTTATTTTATTTTCACACGCATTTTAATTTTAAAACAACTAACCATGGCGTGTTAGTGAAGCAGCCGGTTGATGTCGAATACTTGTATGCTGCCATGCAAGATGGCACAGAAAAAAAATGGCGCGTTTTGTATGTCGATAAGGGTATTTGTGATGCGGCATGTGAAAAAACCGGCTATCAACTACATCAAATCCAAAAAGCATTAGGCAAAGAGGGTGGCCGTGTGCATGTGATTTTGATGGGCGGCCAGTACACTCAGCTTGAAAAACTGCAGCAAGCATTAGTGCAGCAAACCCAGGGCGCATTTCTAGTAACCAATAAAATTTATTTAGTCGATCCGCTAGGTAATTTATTTATGTATTATCCCAGTGATACCAATCCGATGAATGTGTTGAAAGATCTGAAAAAAGTATTAGAGGTGTCACAAATTGGATAAACAACCCTTGCTCTCTCGTTTGGCATTGTTTGCCAGTTTTTTTGCGCTAGGTGTGATAGCGCTAGGTGCATTTACGCGTTTGATTGATGCAGGATTAGGTTGTCCGGATTGGCCAGGTTGTTATGGTCATTTGGTTGCGCCACTCACGGCAGCTACCAAAGGCGCTATGGCTGAACAATACCCCGCTGCGAATATTGTTGTTTATAAGGCGTGGGCTGAAATGATTCACCGTTATTTTGTGGGCGGCTTGAGTTTATTTATTCTAACAATTGTGTTCACGATTTTTAGCCAAAAAACATTACGCGTGCGCGGGAATATGTTGTTAGCGTGTTTGTTGATGGTGTTGTTAGGCTATCAAATTGTATTGGGTCAGTGGACGGTGACATTAAAATTATTACCACTCATTGTGACACAACATTTGCTAGGTGGATTTCTCATTGTGTCAACGTTGTGGTTGATTCACTTGTGCAATAACACGAAATTATCCACTCGCTTGACTCCTCAGCGAGTTGGGTTGTTATTGCCTTTTGCTATTATTGGCCTAATGATTTTATTGGGACAAATTATGTTAGGCGCATGGACGAGTACAAACTATGCATCGCTCAGTTGTCCTGATCTTCCATTTTGTATGAATGATGAAATGATGGTGTGGCATTTTCGGGAAGCATTTAACTTTATTTCGCCAGTTGGTATTAATTATGAGGGTGGTGTTTTACCCGAAGCCATTCGTCAGACGATTCAGATGACACATCGAATAGGTGCGTTGGTTGTCACGGCTTATTTATTGATTTTCAGCATGGTTGCTATGTTACGTTTCAAAAAATCATTTGAATTAATGAAATCATTATATGTGGTCTTGGGGTTGTTGTTCATACAGCTCTGTATTGGCATGAGTAATGTGATTTTGAAATTACCGTTGGCTACAGCGATTAGTCATAATCTCGTTGCTGTGCTATTGCTGTTAGCCATGCTGACATTGATTTATAAATTAGTTGTGACAAATCGTAAGGCTGGTTCGGCATGAGTGCAGCGACAAAAGTAGAAAAAATCGTGACAACCTCTCTACGTGATTATTGGGAATTATGTAAGCCACGGGTGGTGATGTTAATGATTTTAACATCCTTGGTAGGCATGTATTTAGCAACACCTGGCTCAGTGCCGTGGATGACAGTGGTATTTGGTAATTTGGGTATTGCCTGTGTGGCAGGTGCAGCAGCTGCTTTTAATCATGTAGCGGATCAGCACTTCGATGGGCTAATGCGGCGTACGCAGAATCGACCCATTGTGCAAGGGAAAATCTCTGTGCGTCAAAGTATGATATTTGCCAGCGTGCTGTGTTTATTCGGTATGACGATGCTTTTTTGCTTAATCAATGCTATCACAGCCATATTGACGTTTTTATCGTTAATTGGCTATGCGGTTTTTTACACGCTCTATCTGAAGCATGCGACGCCAC
>JABDGK010000091.1 GCA_013286085.1 Gammaproteobacteria bacterium
AGTAACGGATACTGGAATTGGCATGCCCCCTGAAGTGCAGGAGCGTTTATTTAGACCATTTATGCAAGGTGATGTGTCCACTACTCGAAAATACGGTGGTACGGGTCTTGGTTTGGCAATATCAAAACGCTTGGTTGAAGCGATGCATGGCACCATCGGGGTGGATAGTTCAGCCAGCGTCGGGTGTACATTCTGGTTTACTGTTCAATTAAAAGAATGTACTGAGTTTGCCAAGAAAGAGGAATTCAAGATTTATCCTGAGTTGCAAGGGATGCGAGTTCTCTGTGTCGATGATAACGCAATTAATCGTGAAATCATGAAGCATCAGTTAGATGCATGGCACTTGCATTGTGATGTCTCTGTGAATGCAGCAGAAGCACTTTCTATATTGAAGAAATCTGCAGCAGAAGGTAATCCATATGATCTAGCCATTATTGATTATGCAATGCCCGGCATGGATGGTATTGAGTTAGTGCAAATTATTCGAGTACTAAAAGAGATATCGACTATTCCAGTTGTTGTCTTGTCATCATTGGGCTCAACAATTTCGGAAGAGCAATTAACATCGTTGGATATTTCATTATGCTTAACAAAACCGTTACGTCCCGAAAAATTGTATGCCAGTGTTGTGCAGTTATTAAGAAAGGTGCGAGATACTACAGGAATTTTGAATGATCATTTGCTATTGCCAGCACCGCCACCTGTAAAAACAGACGCGAAAAAAAAACGGATATTATTAGTAGAAGATAATGTAATTAATCAGCAAGTTGCTGTGCGTATTTTAACAAAATTAGGTTATCGAGTCGATACAGCTGGCAATGGTTTTGAGGCCATTGAAACGATAAAAATCGTACCTTATGATTTGATTTTAATGGATTGTCAAATGCCCGAAATGGATGGTTACACAGCAGCGGAAGAAATTCGTAAATTTGAAAAAAAATTACCGAAAGAAACGCATATTCCTATTGTGGCGATGACAGCGCATGCGATGAAAGGTGATCGTGAGAAATGTCTTGCTAGCGGAATGGATGATTATATTTCTAAGCCTATTAGTATCGGGGCATTGCAAGCCATTTTCGCAGAATGGTTGGGCAAGGAAAAGCATGATGATGCACTAGGAAATAATATTATTGTTGCTGTGGGTGATGAATTGCCCGTAGTGGACATGGGTCGTATTCATGATATTTTTGGCGATGATAATGCGTTGATAAACGAGTTTATGCAAAACTTTGTTGAGACAACCACTTCTTTGTTGAAGGAGTTAAATCAGGCTATCACGCAACGTAATCAGGTAATAGCCAAAGATATTTTCCATCAGTTAAAAGGTTCGTCTAGTAATGCGGGATTTATGGTGCTCTATGATCTCTTCAAGTTGGCCGAAGAAAAAACCACGCAAGCAGAGTGGGTGGGTGTGGATGATTTATATGAGCAGATTAAGAAGGCTTTTGCCGATTTGAAAAACGAAATTAGTACACGGTAAACTTTTCGATGAGCCCATCGTGAACGTGCCCGCGTGCGTGCCCGTGCCCGTTTTTTTCCTAACTTTATAATATTGCAATACCTCTCTTGTAAGTGCTCTCCATACCCACGCCTGTTTTTTGCTTCATCAAACTCAGCATCTCCCCAACGCCTTTGAAAAGACGGGCACGCACAGGGCACGTTCACGATGATACATCGATTGTTTAGAGCCCTATGTCTTTTTTTGCGGCTCGTCTAGAATCCCATACGTATATCCACCGACTTCCATGGATGTATCCAAAAGCATTTCTATTTGTGCGCGAACGGTCAGTGCATCACTTCCAGTAAATTGAATGCCAACACCAGGTACTACATGATGTAACGCGTTAGACGGGGTTATCCAAATGATTTTACCAGGAATTTTTAATACGTCAGCGTGACCTGGTAATTGAAGATGCAGTGTAATGTGCTCATCTAAAGCAAGTTTCTGTTGAGTGGGTATAAATAAACCGCCGCCGCTAATAAAGGGCATATAAGAAAGATTTAATTCAACAGGATCGCTAATTGTATAGGTTAGTATAACGTCTTCGGCCATGTGGGCACATCCTACGTTGACCAGCAAGCTGCAGGTGTTTTGGTTACAGTACCATTACTCGCGGCAATTTGTAAGGGTGTGCAGGATGTGCTGCCATTCGCATCATTGGCTTGATCGCCAACCGCAGTTGCTGTAACCGTATAAGATGTGCTGGTAACATTCGAAATACTTAATGTGTAATAACCATCTGTTGTGGTTGTGACATTATTCCAGACTTGTGCCAGTGTTCCATACGTTGTGTTTTGTGTACGATAACGCTCTTCTGCTAATGAAATTTCAAGTAATGCATCGGTGGCATCAATGCGGCGACCTTGGCGAATTTGTGAAGAATAAAACGCCATGGCTGTCAGTGTTAAAATGGTAACGATAGCCAAGCTGATTGCTAGTTCAATTAACGTAAATCCATGTGATTCTCTTCCCATAAATTTTCCTAAAAGAGTCCCCCGATTTTGAAAATAGGTAAATACATTGCAATTACAAAACCACCAATGATGATGCCGAGCACTGCCATAATAATAGGCTCAATTAGACTGCTTAAATTGTCAACAACATTATTTACGTCTTCTTCATAAGAGTCGGCAACTTTGTTTAACATGTTGGTGAGTGAGCCAGAGGCTTCGCCAACAGCAATCATTTGAATGACCATATTAGGAAAAAGATTGGTAGTCGTCATGGATGCGGAAAGCTGATGACCGCTAGAGATATCATCACACATTTGGATAATGGCTGTACCATATAGGCGATTACCCATGATTTCAGGCATTGAGCGCATGGACTCTACCATTGGCATGCCCGCTTCTAATGTAATGCCTAGTGTGCGGGTGAAGCGAGCAATAATGCCTTTGCATAGCACCGGCCCTATAACAGGCAGTCTTAATGACCATTTATCAAATAATTTTGGTAAATAATCGGATTGCCGAATGGAATATTTTACTGCCTGATAAGCTATAGCAATAGCGGCAAGAATAACCCACCAATAACCGCGTAAAAAATCAGATATATGCACAACAAAGCGCGTAAAAGCGGGTAATTGTGCGCCAAATGTTTTAAACATGGCTTGGAATTGCGGGACAGCAAAGAATAGCAAAATTAAACTGACAGCAATTGCCACAACAATAATAGCAGTAGGGTAGATCATGGCTTTTTTTAACTTTTGTTTTAGGCGTTCCGTTCTTTCAAGATAGTTT
>JABDGK010000092.1 GCA_013286085.1 Gammaproteobacteria bacterium
CGTTTTGGTTTTCTATTTATTATCTAGGGATTTTATTCATATTGTTACTGGTAGATCATTCTTATTTCTCAGTTCATTCCCTAGCATAGGAAAAGTAAAGTATGACAACGCAATCACAACGTAAAAAACACACTGGTTTGATCATTTCTATTTTATTGGCATTAGCAACAGTGGCAGGTATTGTTATTTATTTTGGTGAAATTACCAAAACAGCGACGGCTGACACCGTCAAAATTGATGGTATGTATTTGCCAACGCCGAAAGAGATGATTGATTTTCAATTAACAGATAACACTGGTAAATCGTATAGCCAAGCGAACCTCAAAGGCCATTGGACGATGATGTTTTTTGGATTTACAAACTGTGGCATGGTATGTCCTACCACAATGGCAGCGTTGAACGATATGTATAAAACATTAAAAAAAGAATTACCCATTGATCGTTTGCCAGCGGTAGTGATGGTGTCGGTTGATCCAGACAGAGATTCTGTTGAAAGAATGAATGAGTATGTGCATGCATTTAATCCTGGATTTTTGGGTGCACGTGCGGAAATGCCGCAAATTCAAGCGTTAGAAAAAGCATTGCATTTGGTTGCAGTGAAAATGCAGGCTGATGGTAATGCAAAAAATCAATATACCATTAACCATAGTGCTGAAATTATGGTTTTCAACCCGGAAGGTAAATTACAAGCGTTTCTCTCTTATCCCCATAAAGCGGATGAAATGGTGCAGGACTACAAAACGATTTTAGCCGCGCAGCAGGTGTCTTAAATTTAACAGAGAGAGTTGAGCCATGCTGCACAGGTTAAAATTATTATTTTTCTGTTTGTTGTCGGTGTTATTAATCAGCTGTTCGCCCGATACGAGCAAGCAAGTTTTTCAAGATGCAAGCGGTAAAACAGTGCAGCTAGCTGGTTTATATGGAAAATGGGTTATCGTGAATTATTGGGCACTATGGTGTGATGGTTGTCTTAAGGAAATTCCTGAGCTGAATCATTTTTATCAAACGCGATCGAATGATGTCGTCATGTACGGTGTTAACTTCGATCAACTACCGCCGGATATGTTGCCAAAAGCCATTAAAACAGCACAAATCGCGTTTCCTGTATTAACAACTAGTCCGAGTGTTGCGTGGCATTTAGATGATGTGAGCGTGCTGCCAACGACATTTATTTTAAATCCACAGGGTAAGGTGGTGAAGGTGATTGTGGGAACCAGTACGGCGAAATCATTGCAAGCTGTGTTGCAACAGTTGCAGGCGCAAGATTCGTAGGGTGGACAAAGCGCAGCGTGTCCACCAGCATGTAGCGAGGGCGGTTTATGCTATCTAAGCGTAGCGCGATTGTTCTAATTTTTTTGCTAAGCGGTGTCTTGGGTTTTGCCATGTCTTGGTATTTTCACTCAGATACGAGGACCGATGTGCAGACGATTGAAACGTTTCATTACCCGGCATTGTTTGTAAATCAATTGCGAGGTGATTCGCGTGCAGGCGAGAAAATTTTTAAAGAGTTTTGTGGTGCTTGTCATGCTAAGCAGCCCACAATTGATGTGCGTGCACCACGTATAGGGGACAAACAAGCGTGGCAAGTTCGCCAACAAGTAGGAATGGCTAGTTTATTAAAAATTACCGTGGATGGCGTGCGTGCGATGCCGGCGCGGGGCGGTTGTTTTGAATGTAATGATCAACAGTTACGAGAAACAATTAAGTATATTTTAAAAAAATCGCAATAATACAAGTGAGGTAACAATAATGTTATTAGAAAATGCGAGTAATGTCGGTACCTGTTTTGGTTGTCAGCAATCGGTTTCACCGGCCAATATGCTAGCTCATTTTGAAGCATGCCGTGGTACATCAATGGCTGCGCGACATAAACACCATGTCGAAGCAGAGAAAATATTCATGTTGCAGGTGGAGATGGATAGTCAATTTTGGTTATTTGCAGAAGTAAAAGGCAGTACCAAATTGCAAAATCTATATATGTTCTTGCGTAGTAATTGGTTTGAGTGCTGTGGCCATATCAATCCTTTTGTTATTGAAGGTAAAGAATTAGCGGCTGATTATATGCAAAAAACGGTGAGTGAAGTTTTTGCTGCCGGTGATCGCTTTCATTACGAACACAATGGCGCGGTGTCCGGTAAAGTAATTGGTACTATTGTGGCAGTGCAAACTAATCACCAAGAAAAAGCAATGCAGGTGGTATCACGCAAAAATGTTTCAGAAGAACGTTGTGAAACGTGTATTGCAGAAACACATTAAGTGTAAAAAATGAGGAGATAAAAATGAAGTTGAAAGAATTAGTTGGTTTTTTTCAGGGGCGAGACTATCAGCATTTGCTTGGTAAGCTTGGCGATAGACGCGTTATTTTGCAAGATGTCCGAGAGCAGGATCGTATTCGTGATAAAATGTTAGGCGACGCAAATCAAGCTGGAAAGGATGCTCAAAAATTACTTAAAATTGCAACACATTTAACTGTGTTGGGCAAGCAAGAAGATGCAGTTGATCTGTTACAAGATGCACTAGAGAATGGCGATAAAGCATCTGCGTATCAAGAGCAAGTGAATGAGAATTTGTCGTTGCGAAGGAAGCATCGGTAAGTTGTAGGGTGGACAAAGCGCAGCGTGTCCACCGAATCAATATTGCATTCAATGGTGGACACGCTGCGCTTTGTCCACCCTACAATTCTATTTTATTTTTACACAATCGCCACGACATTATTTTTTGTTGTCATATGCTCAGCAAAATAATGATGTGTCCCTAATGCAACCGTTGCTTCTGATTGACGATTCAATGCATGAATATAAGCCGCTGTGCGCATATCGGTTTTATGCTGTTCCATCAAGCTATATACATTATTGAATTCACGCAACATGATTTCATGCAAGCGTTGCTGAACTTCATTCAAGCTCCAGTAGTAGCCCGATTTGTTTTGTACCCATTCAAAGTAACTCACAGTGACACCGCCGGCATTCGCAAGAATATCAGGAATTACTAACGTGCCTTTTTGCGACAAGATATCATCGGCTTCAACTGTAGTTGGACCGTTCGCCAGTTCAACGATAACGGGTGCAATTACTCGTGCTGCATTTTCGCCGGTGATTTGGTTTTCTAAGGCGGCAGGAATTAAAATATCAACATCCAGTTCCAATAATTCTTCATTCGTAATGACAGTTGCGTCAACTAACTGACAAACAGAATTTTCGCAGTAAACCGCTTGCAATTGTTTCGAGGTGTTTTTGAC
>JABDGK010000093.1 GCA_013286085.1 Gammaproteobacteria bacterium
C
Organism: Gammaproteobacteria bacterium; assembly: GCA_013286085.1. GTDB lineage: Bacteria > Pseudomonadota > Gammaproteobacteria > DSM-16500 > DSM-16500 > UBA5158. The sequence goes on from JABDGK010000093.1 coordinate 2, forward strand.
AAATTAACGCCATATCACAACCCGCTTCCAATGCGACTTGCACACGCTCAGGAAACCCGCCAGCAACATCAGCACCATGCATATCCAACGCATCACTAAAAATCATGCCAGAAAATTGTAATTGTTGACGTAAGACGGTTTGTAACCAATAAGACGAAAAACCCACCGGATTTTTATCGGCATTCGGAAATAAAATATGCGCTGCCATCATCCCTTCCATGCCACTTTGTATGAGTGTTTGAAAAGGCATTAAATCATCTTCAGCAATTTGTGCAAAAGCGCGATCATCAACCGGCAAACCAAGATGGGAATCCACCGCAACAGAACCATGTCCCGGAAAATGTTTACCAACGGCAGCCATGCCCACTTCACGCATGCCTTTCATTAGGGCTTCTGCTAACGCTATCACTACTGTAGGGCGTCGGTGAAATGCTCTATCACCAATCACCGTACTAATCCCTTTATCAAGATCCAATACAGGCGCAAAACTTAAATCAACACCGACTGCAATTAATTCCGCTGCCATCAACCAACCTGTTAAAGTAGCTAGACGCAAACCCAATTCAGGTGATTCAAGATACAGTTTCCCAATTTGCCCCATACTGGGCAGCGCAGTAAAACCTTCGCGAAAACGCTGGATGCGCCCACCTTCTTGGTCCACAGTCAGTAAAATAGGTTGCTTTCTGAGAGAACGAATCTGTCGACAGAGATCCGTTATTTGTTGCGGCGATTCAAAGTTACGGGCAAAAAAGATCACCCCGCCAATCAAAGGATGTTGTAATAACTCACGTTCAACCGCATCAAGCTCGAATCCCACGACATCACAAATGAGTGGGCCTATGGATGACGACATGCCGAATAATCCTTAATTTCGTGTTTCAGGCGGCTTGGTATACACGGGTGCGGGAAAATGGGTGATATTGCCTTCTTTCCCAACGTTGGTTATTTTTGAAACACCTTCTTTTTCGACTTCATCAATCCGTAAGATATTATGCATAGGGATAAAAGTGGTTCTAACCCCCGCGAACTCTGCTTTTAGGCGTTCTTGACCCGGATCAACCACAATAGAGGTTGTCTCACCAAACATGAGGTCCTCCAAGGCAATAAATCCAAATAAATCAGCCTCTCCGACATTGCCTGCATAGACTTCATAAATGCGTTCTTGATTGATGAAAGTCACTCGAAATAACGTTTTTTGCTTCATATTGTTCTCAACCACACTAATCGTTTGGAGCGATTATACACGGGGTTGAGGGATATTTCATGCTGAATGTAGCCCGTATGGAGCGAAGCGTAATACGGGATTTGTGATATACCATCCCGTATTACGCTTCGCTCCATACGGGCTACTTAAAAATTGGCAATAAAAAACCGGAAATTAATAAATAATTTCCGGTTTTAGTTACATCGAATAATGCTTATCTTTTGCGAGGAGCATGCTTATAGCCAGCCTCTGCGTCCAGTATTGCATTAATTTTGCTTTGCTCTATGCCTTCAGCTCTAAAAAAGCCAGATGAAAGAAGCAACGCATGATCCGATTTTCCAGCTGCTTTAAAAGACAAGTTACCTGCTCTTTCTTCACGGGTTTCGTCGCGTACGATAGCTTTTCTTTCAATCCCAGTATGGCCCAATAGAGCGCCATTACGTAAGAAAGTTGGTGCAGCATCTGCTGGACGTGCTTGATTTAATCTTCTAGAAGCATCAAAAGTATGGCCTAAATCGCTTTGTCTCGTACTTTCTGCCTGTGCTTTTTGTTCTGCTGATTGAGCTTTTACTTTAGCTTCAGCAATTACAGCTGCGGCTGCTTTTTCAGCTGCTTCTTTAACTGTGTCAGATGCTTCTTTAGCTTTTCTCTCAGCAATCCGTTTATCAGACGCAGCTTTTGCTGCTGCTCTTGCTGCCGCATTTTCTGCTGCAAGTTCTTTATAAGCATCTAAATCAAAATCAGCAGGTTGATTTGTATGAACTTTATTAAGCTTGAGCGCTTTTTTCGCTTCTATTGCCTGCGAAAGTTTCTGTAAGTCTTTAGCTGCAGCTGCTTCTGCATCCAATGTTGCTTGGCTCGTAAAAAGATTGGGAAGTATTCTTGAGGTTGTCATGTCATAATCTCCATTTAAAAAATAAAAAACCTTTTGGGATATCAGCCGAGGAGAGAGGTAACTGTAGAAGGGAGCCCTTAGGTTAAATTACACCCGTCCTTGGATATCAACTACCCGAGTATAAAACAGGAAAGCTTAAGGTTTTCTTAAGATATTACATGTTTAAAAACGATATGCTTTGTATAGAAAGTGGCCCATATGAAACGGGGCGTAATATAGGGGTTTCTATACACTTAAAGCACGTGCCACGTAAAGACCCTCACCCGCCGCTACGCGTCGACCTCTCCCGCACACGGGAGAGGCGAAAGAAAGGTAACCTCTCCATGACAGACCAACTTTTCACAGGTAAAATAATATTCCAAACAGAATAATAGGCAACAAACCATGTCAGAACTCAATGAATTACACACCATTCGCGATATGATCCGCTGGGCTGTGAGCCGATTTAATGAAGCGGGACTTTATTACGGTCATGGCACCGATAGCGCGTGGGATGAAGCAGTGACTTTAGTATTGCGCGCGCTGCACTTGCCGCATGATATTAATCCCACTGTGCTCGATGCGCATATTACAACATCTGAACGCACTCAACTCGAAAAATTAATTCATCGTCGCGTACATGATCGCGTGCCCGTGCCTTATTTAATTCATGAATCTTGGTTTGCGGGTTTGCCTTATTATGTGGATGAACGTGTTCTTATTCCACGCTCACCGATTGCAGAGATGATTGAGAATGAATTTACTCCCTGGATTGACCCAGAAAACGTACATGCCATTTTAGATCTTTGCACAGGCAGTGGTTGCATCGCTATTGCTTCTGCAAAAGCATTTCCAGAAGCGGATGTGGATGCGAGTGATATCTCCAGTGATGCATTGACCGTTGCAAAAATGAATGTACTGCGTCATGGTGTTGAATCACAAGTGCATTTACATCAAGCGGATTTATTTTCTACGTTACCCAAGAAAAAATACGACATCATTGTCAGCAATCCACCGTATGTGGATGCGGAAGATATGGCATCACTACCCAATGAATTTCATCATGAACCTAAACTTGCACTTGCCGCGGGTACAGATGGTCTTGATATTGCAAGACGGATTTTACGCGAAGCAGGTGAATATTTAAGT
>JABDGK010000094.1 GCA_013286085.1 Gammaproteobacteria bacterium
AGGACAAAATATCGGCTTCTTTGCGGAGAAATCAGGGGAGAAAGATGCTCAACACAAAAACAAATCACACAACAAACATGAAAAACAGATGGCTAGCAAACCGCATGCGAAAGTAGAAAAACGTCCAGTTGAGAAGCCCAGAGCTCATAAAAAATCGCATCGTTAGTTACTTCAACATCTGCAATGCTCTAACCGCCGGTCCATAATGTTGATCTGCCGATTTTTGCATCCAGAAGCGTCCCGACTCACTATCTTGAGTTGCACCATAACCGTAATAATACATATAACCCACAGCATATTGTGCATGCGCATCACCATTCGCAGCGACTGGCAGCAACTCATGAAATGCTTGTTTAAAATTTCCGGCACCAAAATCTTGCTTGCCCTCTTCTAAATGTCGACTATTTACTGCCGAGGCACACGATTGCAGCATGCAACTTATTGCAATCAACATCATCAATCTAATCACCGCAACCTCCTTAGTTATCCCACTCTTGCCACACCTCACATCCCCTCTCCCACTTGCGGGAGAGGGCTTAGGGTGAGGGTCTTTAGTTATCTTGCTCTTGCCACACCTCACATCCCCTCTCCCACTTGTGGAGAGGGTTAGGGTGAAGGTCTTTAGTTATCTTGTTCTTGCCACAATGCTTTTGGTTTATCCTGAAACTGTAACCGCTGACGCGTCAACGGTAATTTTTCCAATTTGCCATTATGTTCCAACACAATACCATCTTCATTAATCGAATAAATGGTAATCCCGGATGTCAGCGCATCACCCACCGAATAAATTTTTCCAGGCTGGCCTGCTTCTGATACAATGACTTTAGAAACTTGATCAGCAGAATCCTTAATAATACCTGTCAAATGCAATTGCAAACTCGTAATTGGCAAGAAATCATCTTCCTCTGCAGCACGACCAAAAATATGTTGTGAGGGCACAGCAGCAATCAACGTTGTTTCTGCATTCGCTACATCCAATCCCGACGTCGTTATATTAGATGGACGCTGCATAATAGTAAAATCCGCATACCCATTATAAAAAGCACTAAAAACAGCAGAAAATAATAACAACCCAGAGAGTGCCACCATGGCCATACCGGCTTGTCGACCACGATGCGTCATCAACAACGGTTCCAGCAATTCTTCAACTTGATCGCTTATTTTCAATGTTGATCTCCTACGCTAGCCACGTTGCCACTTGTTTAGCAAAATACGTGAAAATTCCATCCGCACCCGCACGTTTACAGGCAATCAGTGACTCCATCACAACTGCACGCTCATCTAACCAACCCGCTTGTGCTGCTGCTTTTAACATAGCGTATTCACCACTGACTTGATAGACAAATGTGGGTGCACGAAATTGTTCTTTCACTTGTTTCACAATATCTAAATAAGGCATACCCGGTTTGATCATCACCATATCGGCACCTTCTGCCAAGTCCAAGGCTACTTCATGTAATGCTTCATCTCTATTGCATGGATCCATTTGATAGTGAAACTTGTCCGCCTTACCCAAAGCGGCTGCAGAACCAACCGCTTCACGAAACGGCCCGTAAAAACTGGAAGCATACTTAGCGGAATACGCTAAAATACATGTATTCACATAACCTTGTTTCTCTAACGCATCGCGTATTGCGCCAATCCGTCCGTCCATCATATCAGAAGGTGCCACCACATCCGCACCTGCTTTCGCATGTGATAATGCTTGCTTGACTAAAATCACCGTCGTGTCATCATTTAAAACATAATTTTTATTGTCAATTACACCATCTTGACCATGTGACGTATAAGGATCGAGTGCGACATCGGTAATCACCCCCAAGGTAGGATAGGCTTTCTTTAATGCTTGCACTGCTCGCTGCACTAAACCGTCTGGATTATATGACTCTTTTGCATCAAGGGTTTTTTTATCAGGTGCAATCACTGGGAATAACGCAATCGCAGGCACACCTAACTTAACCAACTCTTCCGCTTCCTGTAATAACACATCAATGCTCACGCGCTCAATGCCAGGCATTGAAGCAATTGCTTCGCGCTGATTCACGCCTTCCAGAATAAACATCGGATAAATTAAATCATCCACCGTGAGATGCGTTTCTGCCATTAAGCGTCGTGAAAAAGCATTGGCGCGCATACGTCGTAGTCGCGTCTGCGGGAATTGGCGATGGCTCAGTGGGCTTAGCATAAAAATACCTAGAAAATTCAGTTAACTACCTGAAATAATACATTTACTAATTAAACATAAATAATTATTCATGATCTCTTATTGATCAATATGATATCATACGGCTCTAACTTTATAAGCGCTTTATTTTACCTAAAGCGCTCTGATAAAACGAGGTTTACATTCGACTATGCTTATAATCAATGTGGTAACCCACACGCCAACCTTACTATCTGAAGCCAAAGCATTGGCAGCAGAGCTACAACTTCCTTACAGTAATAGTATAGAGCAAACGGGTTATTCATTAATACTGACACCCGACCACCTTTGCCTACAACATAACACTTCCAAATCATTGCCACTTAAAATTGATTTTTTAGCCGGGAAATCAGCTTATCGCCGCCAACATGCCAGTTTAAAACGCGAAGCACTTGCACGGGCAATGGGCTTAAAAAATAATACGCATCCAAAAATTGTCGATGCCACAGCGGGTCTTGGTCGAGATAGTTTTATTTTAGCGGGATTGGGATTTGAAGTGACTATGCTAGAACGTTCACCCATCATTCAAGCATTGCTCGCCGATGGCATTAGGCGTGCTATAGCGGATCCTATCGTTAGCAATATTGCCAAACGTCTCCATCTTATTTCTACTGATGCAAAAACATGGTTAACAGAATTACCTGCAACTGAACGACCGGAGATTATTTATATAGACCCTATGTTCCCCACGCGCACCAAATCCGCCCTAGTCAAAAAAGACATGCAAATTTTTCATGACATCGTCGGTGAAGATCCCGACGCCGATAGCTTACTCCCGCTGGCATTAACTTGTGCCACTAAACGAGTTGTGGTAAAACGACCTCGCTTGGCGCCGCATCTTGCCAATATGACACCGAGTTTTAGCCAAACTGGCACGAGCTGCCGGTTTGATGTTTATCTTAAGACTAAATAGGTCTACACCATGGAAATAGTACACACATTCATTAACTTCATTATGCATCTTGACCAACATATGGTTACCTTTTTTG
>JABDGK010000095.1:0-2371 GCA_013286085.1 Gammaproteobacteria bacterium
TTGCCATATAGAGTCCGCTAAGACCCGAGCCGATGATCGCGATTTTCATTTTTATTAATATCCAATCTGTTGAAAGCGATCGCGAACTTGTTCGATTTCACGTTGACTTAGGATTTTTAAGGTACCGGCAACCTTTGCTTTTAAGTAGAGAGTGGAAACAAATTCAATGGCCTCAATCACAGTATAAGCATTTTCTAAGGAGTTACCGACGGCCAAAGCGCCATGATTGGCCATGAGGAGTCCGTTATAGTCGCCAATTTTTTCTAGAATAAGATTGGATAGCTCTTGGGTACCATACATATGGTAACCAGCCAGCGGTATTTTATCTCCGCACAGAGCCACATGGTAATGAATAGGGGGAATTTCCTCATGGAGGCAAGCCACAGCAGTCGCATGCACCGAATGCGTATGGATCACAGCCTTAATATTCTTTCTTCTTGCGTAGAGAGCACAATGAAAACGCCATTCGCTAGACGGACCATTTCTCCCCTCAACTTCATTGCCATCCAGCGAGAGAAGGACTAAATCCTCCTTTTTTAATAGCTTATAATCTAATCCCGTTGGGGTGATTAAAATTTTTTGGCCATCGTCGGTAAGCATAGAAATATTACCACTACAACCCGGCGAGAGATTGTTTTCTTTTAATTTTAGAGCAATATTTATCAGCTCGGCTCGATCTTGCAAGATTGATCTAGTTTTCAAAGGTAGTGTCATGTTCACCTCTTCTTATCAACGTGTGGCTCTAAATCGCGAGGAGAGCGATAATATCAGAAGCGAACTTTATGCGCAAATTTATACCCTTTTCCCCATCACTTCAGCACAGTAGGCTGGGCACACGTGCCCAACAAACCACTTGTCAAACGAGTGAGTTGTTGGGCACGTGTGCCCAACCTACTGAATACGCAACTGCATGGAAAAGAACCTAATATCGATAATTTTTTCCGAAACAATTCCCGTATGAAGGTCGGCTGAGAGGCTAACTATCCGACTTGGCCCTCAATCCCAACATGAGGCTTTTCGACAAACAAGAAAAAACAAATCAAAATACAACTGATTGCGATCACCCCAATAATAGATGCCGCCAATAAAGGGTCGCAATTTCTAACCAGCAGTACAGTGCTAGCACTTCCTATGCCTACGGCGGCTTCTTTTATTAGCAACATACCGTCGTGCTGAGAGAGTGTATCTAGATAACTAACACAACACTCCACGACTGATAAAATAACAGTCCAACAACACGCTCCCCAAAAATGATTAATTTCTAGTTGGGATGCAAATAACAGTGTTGCCATGCCAAGCAATAAAGGCATGAGCGACATCATTTTGCTTTGCTGTTTCATGATACGCATCACTGGCAATTGCAACACAACCACCAACACACTATTTAAAATCAAGATGCCACCAAACCAATTAGGTAAGTTACCTTGATTTTTTTGCATCAACAATTGCGGCAATATAGAAACTAACGCTATTAACTTGACACCAATCACAAATCCGATCAATGCCCAAGCCATGCTTTTTTTACTAAAAATCAGTGCCTGCTGATTTTGCTTTCTATGCAAAGACAATAATGGCTGTTGCTTGGTATGCAATACAAAACACGCCGTGGCGATTATCATGACTAGAAAACAAAAACCTATCATGATATTTTGGTTTTGAGATGCCATGATTAATACACCTGAAGCAATGCTACCGACATTCAAGGCAATCTTATTGCCTGCAGCTCCCTCGGTTGAAAATGCCGCATAATATTTCAACATATAACCACTGATAGCAATGCCCGTAGCAAATAACAATGTGCCTACTAGCATCCACTGTTGCAGCCATGCAAGCAACCCTAATTGTGTCGCAATAAAGGCTGCAATCGTTAAATATTGCCTAAACACAAGCAACAAAAACGGTGTGGCAATAATAAATAAACGATAACCAAGCACTAATAATGTGTTATTCAAAGGATCCAACCAAACATTAGCGGCAGCTAAAATTAAAAATAAACACAATGCAGATAACAATCGTGCAACATACAAATTTAAATTTTTTAAGCGCATAGTAATGGAGTCTCACCGATACGAATACAAGCTAGCACTTGGTTTTCATATTTATCCAACGCTTTCAGTAACCCAGCTACATCTGGATGCTTACAAACTAAATAACCCATAAAATCACTGTTATCTTGTAAGAGATTTGTCACTGTCGTATGGAGTGGTTTAGTCACCGCAATATCAACGATACTCTCATGATGTTGTAGTAAAGATGCAATACGAGCATGATCAATTTGTTGCATAAATCCTTTTTGTGGTGCTATTAACATGCGACAACCCACGTAAAAATCTTGTGTTGGCATTACAACACTAGCTTGTGATTTTTTGCC
>JABDGK010000095.1:2381-3155 GCA_013286085.1 Gammaproteobacteria bacterium
TGCCCAGTCTAACCATGCTTGCCAATTGTTCACGCCTGGAAATGCTATTTGCATCCAATCCCATAATTTTAAACCAGCAGGACGGCGATTGGGTTCAACGCAATAAACATCGCCTGTCACTGGATTTAAAAATAGCTCGTTGTGTATAGCTCCGCCAGCAGATCCAGTAATCGCTGCAACAAGCTGGCCTGCCGCTAACAAACGCTCATAATGCATTTTGTTTAGTGGCGCTGGCACAATATGTTGTGTTTCTACTCGATAATAGCCACTCGACGTCTTTTTCTCGGTGATGGCATAACGACCATTCACACCATCAAAACTGTATTCATGACAATTCCGAATACACGCCTCAACCAAAACGCCTTGTTCGAAATATCGATCCAATAACCATTTATTTTCAACCAAATCGCGCGCTGAATTAATCGCAATGCAGCCGCGACTATTCCCTTCTGCAACAGGCTTAAAGAATAAAGGTATTGTCATGGTTTCAACTAAATGAATAGCTTCTTCGTATGAATAAATTTTTTGAAAAAATGGTTTTTTATACCAGCTTGGTGTCTCTGCTAATTTTTCTAAACATCGAAATTGATATTTATCAATGCAGGCAATTGCACATTCTGTACTATCATGTATCAAGCCTTTTTGCTGAGCAAAATGACTTCCCACTGGAATACCTTTATCAGAGAATGGCAAAGCAGCAATTGCATGTAATTGTTTCGATTTTAAATATTGATCTACTAGTAGCACTTGCTGTTGAATTATTGCTGCATTTTT
>JABDGK010000096.1 GCA_013286085.1 Gammaproteobacteria bacterium
CCAATATTTTCAGTGCTCATAGAACTTGGGAAAACAGAATTATTCAATATGCTAAACTTTACGAAAGTGTATTGCGTGCTGATAAATTATGTTTGTGCGGTATGTTAGCAGCCGATATTGAGTCATTGCCATTATTATTAAAAAAAGAGATACGTGGTTTTTTTGTTGATAATGCAGCGTGGTTAGTGATGGTTCTGGCTGATCTTAAGGTGAAATCAAGCGCCAGATTGAAAGCTATTGCTTGGCAGGTTATTTCAACTTTGCAAGGTGCTGTATTAATGTCAAGAATGTTAGATAAGCCAGATTTGTTTTCTTCATCTTCCCGAGAATTAATTAGTCAATTAAAAAACACTAAATAAATTTTTTAACTCAATAGCCTACCAACTAGTAATTTTAATAAAGAGTTGTAATGAAAAAGATGAGATTTTTTAATGTTAAGCCATAATTATATTATTATGGGAGGTGGTCCCGTTGGTTGCTATTTAGCTTACAAATTATTAAGCCAAGCTAATACACGAGTTGTGATGTTTGAAGGCCGCAAATTTGAGCGTCCTCAAGTTATACGTATACCTTTTTGCATTGCGAAAGATATACCTGATGTTGTAAAAAACACAATGTGGTTTGATGAGAAAACTCGTACACGTATTTTCAATTCATGCGAAGCAGAAAATAGTAATTTTTGGCCGAAACCAAACTATGCTTATTGGCCATGGATTGGTATCGGACTTTTTCAAGAAGCCATGGTTAACTTTCTTAAAACGAATGCGGCATATAAAAGAAAATTCTTTTTTATCCCGTCCCATGAAGATGTAACGCAGCTAGATTTGCAAACTGAAATACAAAAATTTTATCCCCATGATGGTGACTCAATAATAAATAACCTAAGTGCTATTTTCTGTACTTGTGGAAATTATGCTAAATCTTTGCGGAATAATTTAAATCTTATGGATGGGAAATCTCCTGAGATTAAAGGTCATGGTCTATATCTCATTTATCAAAATGATAAAACAGAGTTATACGAAAGAAATGGTAATCCTATGTCTTATGCTGTACTAGGCGAAAAAGGTATTTCCTATGCTGCTGCCAATAACTGCAATTATGATGTTCAGTTATATACATATCCCGAAGGTGAGCTTTCTGCCGTTTTTAATGAAATTCCAGAAAGTTTTATTCAACAGGCTCAATATAAATCCATGACAACGGCTCTTGATATGACAGGCGTTGGAATGGCGGGCGATGCATTGCAATGGTTTGAACATTATAGCGCAGTTATACAGGCTGTAGCGGCTAAAGCTAATATTCAATTACCTCAAGATTTGACGAAAATTAAGGTTTTTTATGCGCAACGAAATGAATATTATTGGGATGTTGTTGCAACTCGATACAAAACCGAGACGCCGTTATTTTTTCTTGGCGATAGCGCGGGAAGCACGGATTATAAATTTGGTTTAAGTGTTGGCCGGGGTTTTTTAGCAGTAGAAGAGCTGACAAATTCCATAATTAATTCTTCACATGATTTTGAGAAAATTATTTCAAATTATCAAAAATATTGGGACGGTGTAATTCATCGTGAATTCAATAAAGGATCACAATTAACATCAGAACCTTGGATTCTTTATCAATATTTAATAAAAGGACGAGAAGTTGTTTTTTCAGAAAATAAAAAAATAAATTATTTGCTGGATAGTCAATACGAAAATTTTCTAGATGAATATCAATACCTTTGCTCGGATTTTTCAAGAACAAGAGAGGCTAAGGCTATTATATTTGTTAATGCAAGTGCGCTGAAAGAAAATATTAAAAATATTATTCAATGTGGTAAGAAATTTTCTGATTCAAAAATAATAGGCGTAGTAAAAAGTAACGGCTACGGGTTGGGCTTAAAATTAATTTCGGAATTAGTGATAGAGTCGGGTATTGATTTTTTGGCTGTTTCTAAGCTTCAAGAAGCAGTTTTATTGAGAAGTGATATTGCTTCTAACAAAAACGTAAAAATCATGGTTTTCGACACGCCTATGTTACATGATCTTAGCGCTTACGCAGCCAATCAAATTGAAACTATCTTTCCTTCAAGTCAAGATGGTAGCTCCGTAAATATTCTTACAAAATGGCTGAAGAATAAACCCCGTATTTTTGATTCTCCATTGAAGGTCCATATAATGATAGATACTGGAATGAGACGCAACGGAGGGTATTCTCACAATTTACCTGAGTCGGTTCTTAGTACTATTACTGCTTTGCAGCGTCTTGATAGAACACAAATTGAATTTGCTGGATTAACCACACATTTAGCTTGCTATCGTTGTACTGATTATAAGGGTGAAGAAATTGTAAATTTTCGTACGCTACAATTACAACGTTTCCAAGAAGTTATTACCTATCTTTTGTCGCATGGAGTTCATTTGCCTTTAATTCATATTGGTGGTGGATTGGGGTTGTTAGCCGAACAATGGACAAAACAATTTGAATATTTAGGTGTTCAACTATATACAAGAGTTGGGCATGGAATTTATGGTATGGAACTTGAAAAAGATTTGCATCCTGATTGCCCTAAGCTTTGTCCAGTGGTTGAAATGAATTTTCAGGTGTGTAACGTTTTCTATGTAGAAGAAGAGGAGCCTGTCTCATATGGCGGTTTGTGGCGTGCGCCTCGAGGCGGGGCATGGATCGCAACTCTTGCGGGTGGCTGGGCAGAAGGTGTTCCACGTACGTCACAAACGTTGGGAGAGTGGGAGCATGGAGTGATGGTCAGTATCAATGGTTGTCAGTATCCGGTTGTGGGTAATATCAACATGAATGCCATGATGATCAATTTAGGATTGAAAACGACGGTGAAGGCAGGCGATCGGGCAGTAATTTTTGGGTGGAGAAGTCATGAACCAAAGCTGAATGATCTGGCGCAATTGAGTGGCCAAATTGGGCCATCGATTATGGTCAATGTCCCAACATCTATGCCTAGAATAGTTGTTTCGGGATGACGGTCAACATAAAAAATAACCAGGCTCAGTCATGCACAAGTTAAGCAGGAAGGCC
>JABDGK010000097.1 GCA_013286085.1 Gammaproteobacteria bacterium
CACCCAGAAATCAGCGTTGGCAGGCACTTTCTAAGTGTCAGAATCTTTTCACCGAATATTCAAGACAGACCCGCACAATATGCAGATAATCTTGTATTCTGGTTAGCGTACGGTAATTAGCATGAGCGCGAAAACAAATAAAATCACTTGCCCCACTTGCGATAAACCCAACACCTGGACACCCGACAATAAAACTCGGCCTTTTTGTTCTGAACGCTGCAAATTAATCGATTTAGGCGAATGGGCAGATGAGAAACATGCCATTCCTGGCGATCCAGCACATCTCAAAGATCACGATGAAGAGAATGATGTGTAAAACAAGCATCAAGACAGAGAACTATTCGGTAACATTGTTACATAAATCAAAATCTACCCCCCCTCTCGCAGGGGTGAGGGTGCTAATGATCTAAACATTTTGCATATACAGAACCGTAGGGTGGACAAAGCGTAGCGTGTCCACCCTACGGTTCTTAACTTAACGTCATTGCTCCCTATAATTGCTATGCGCTATAAGGATAACTGAGAACTTTTATGCCTTTATTACTTGGTTCGTTACAAGTTATCGAGCTACAACTCGACTCAACTCAAAAGACAAGAAATTTAATAGAAAGCTTACTCAATTTAACAAAACCATTTCGTCCGGAAAGTTGCGCTCGGCAAGTTATGATTTTCTTTCATGTTGACTACCCAGAAAGACTCGCTACTCGTATTAGACAAGCTCAAGATCTAACACACAATGCTTCTCATTTAACTGGACCAGCAGCGTATGCTTTTCTATTAAGCTGGGTAGTTGGTGGAGAATATCGTATCGCCAAACAGGGTTACAAGATCGCCATGTTTAACGATAACCACATTCTCGGCCGATTTAAAGATCAATGGAACAGCTTTCTTGCTGAATCATCTAACGAAGAAAACCCTAACTCTGAGCCTAATTTACAAGAAGCGGCTTCTTCTGCAGCTAAAAATCATTCCAATAAAAATAACCGGTTAAAGAAAGATTACATCCAAGTGATTGATACGCTCTTACAAGACGCCCATGCGGTTCGAAAAAATATAGAACTCGGTCTTTATGGAAGAAATGATGAGCTACGAGCAACACTAGATATTATCATCACCAATATTACCTGGTCTCACACAAAGAACTTCCCCGTACTCTACGAGGCCATTCATCAAAATAATTACCAAGAATATTTAGTAGCGTTTCTAAAAAAAGAATCCGAAAAATTAAATATTCAAATGGAAAAATATGAAATAGATTCACCTGCATATAAAGGCATAGCTGCTAGACTAGCCCTATACACCCAACAAATACAAGAATTAGACGACCACAAAAAACCACAAGACAATAAACTCACACCGTAATTCTATTTTGAAATTCACAATATACAACAAGGACCACAATACTTAATACCTGAATCACCCTTATCTTCTGGCGCCTGTTTTTTATCATCCGGCATAACAGAAAACATCGATTGCGATTCTACAAATGAATGAGAGGGTATTGACGTCATCTCTTGATCACACTGACCATCTGGCACCTGTTTTTCATCATCCAGTATAACAGGAAACATAGATTGCGATTCTACACATGAATGAGAGGATGAATCGCTCTGACTAACCTGCATCATATTTTTTTGACGACATCACTCGATCAACCAAACCAGCAAAGCGGCGCATTCCTTGTGACAGATAAAAATCTTTTACTGCAGTAAAAGATTTTCTTTCTAATGAATTTATTTCAAAAGAAAATTGCTTTAATTTTATTTTCTCATCAACACACAATTCCACACCAGCAAGTTTAGGCCATAATAGCGAACATGACTCAATAAGTTGTGACGCGTGCGCCTCCCACTCTTTTTTAGCTTCTTCCGGCGATGCCGATACATAATGCTTGTTCTCTTGGAAAAAATACCACGACTCGAATACAATAACTTGCAACACAGCAACTCGATTCTCTCGCACATAAATAACAAAAGCTTGCGAAGCAGCGAGCGCCCTGGCCGCATCATTAAATTTTCTTTCCAGCAATTCCAATATGGCTTTTTTATCTTCCGCATGCTCAATATGATATTCCACTAAGGATTTTTGATAATCTTGCGTAATTAATATTTTTAATGCAGATAAATGTTTTTCATTACAAAACGTCGGCTTTTTTGCAACCTGCTTCATATAAGGCGCTACCCATTTATACGGAAGATTCCAGGGCCAGTTCCCCAAATTACCAACCACAATCGGCAAACAATCATAGTTACTGGTTGAGAAAGCATCATCTATCTCACCACAGCGATTAACGTGCATTTGTCTCGTGACAGGATGAAAGCAGCGATCTGGATCAATACCATAAAAATATTTTTCTTGATCAACTAATGCATTTTCATCATGAAAATCACTATCTATATAAAAAAATTTCCCAAAAAAACTACGGCCCATTCCTTCCATAGAATCCATACTGTTTAAAATCCCGTGCCGCCAAAAAACCTCACAGTCATCATAAAATGTTGCCGCTCGCGGTACGACTTTGACAATGAGAAATTCTTCGTTATTCTTGTCGGTATAAATACGATACTTCGGCAAATTCCCATCTAAAAATCGAAACAACTCGCCTGCTAGCACACTTATTCTATTTAGGCGCGATTGATATGCTGGCAATATTGTCCTATTAGAAATCTTAAACCACACATTCTCATGCCTGGCATTACTAGACTGCGACTTAGGAGACTTTTTTATTTGCATAACAACATGATGATTAGCTTCATCATTTAGGGAATACGGAATTTCATCTAACTGAAAATGTGGATAACGTTTATGAAATGGATAAGACTTTACACGAGAGTGTGACGACTCAGATTCAGTCAGATTTTTTGTAATAAAAGTGCTACTACTCACCAATAATCGCCAATCGTTCAATTAATTTTTTCAATAATAACTTTATTGCCTTCAGGAAATTGCAATTGCGTCATTTCATCTGCAGAAACCCAACGCACAGGCTGTCCTTCTGCACCAATCGGCGTACCAAT
>JABDGK010000098.1 GCA_013286085.1 Gammaproteobacteria bacterium
GGCGAAAATTAATGCCTTTTTTCGTGCTGCTATCGGGTGGCGTCAACTCGCGCTGGCTGAAAAATTGTTGTTGTGTGGTGCTGATATTGATGGCTTGGAGTGGAACAGCACCGCGTTAATGGAAGCGGCGAGCATCGAAGGTCGTGACCATGTAGTAGAGTGGCTAATTCAAAAGGGCGCCAATCTGGCTATTGCCGTGACGAATGAAGCGCATCTTGTTTTACAGGGAGTACGCTGCTTGGTAGTGACTCCTGGATGGACGGCGCTGCATGCTGCTGTTAGACATAACCAAGCAGGCTGTTGTCGATTACTCTTTGAAGCCGGTGCGCCACTGCAAGTGGGGCATGGACACAAGGCAAGCAATGCTTACTTGGAATTACAATTGCAACGCATGCAACAGTATCTTGCTGAATTAAAAAAATTAGTCCAACAAGAAAATTGGCCTGCATTACATGAGTTTTTTGCAGCAGTCGACAGTTATCTTGTTAAAAGAATGAGTAATGACGTACTGGATGAGCAGAGTGGTTATACGTTATTGCATTACTTGGCGGCTAACAATCAAGCGGAACTACTTGGCAAGATTCTCAAACTGGGAGCGAATCCTAATTGTGATACTGTTGCAGACAGCGCTTTATTGATAGCAGCAAAAAAAGGCGATAAAGCCTGCTGTCAATTGCTAGTGGATGCGGGTGCTTATTTTCGCATTCAAAGATTGGATAAATTTATTTTTGTTAGTGATGCAGCGACGGGTGAAGCAAAAACCTATCTTCAAGAAATCAAGACTACACTCATCCAGAAATTTCAATCGCTGGGAGCAACAAATTGGCCGCAATTCGAAGAATTATTAAAATTACCTCGCATTACGCTGATTCTGAATACGCTCTTTGAGATGAATGGTGCAGAAGTGACGTTGTTGCATTTCACTGCACAACACGGTCAAGTTGCGTGCATGCTGAAACTTCATGAACTGCAAGCTGACACGAACCAATATAATACAGCAGGTCTAACGCCATTAATGATGGCCGCTTCTCATGGCCAGGTAAATGCCCTGGGCTTATTGCTGCAGTGGGGTGTGCCACCGTCTGATCAAGCGCTGCGCTTGGCTATCGGAAAAGATCATAAAGAATGTGTACGTCTTTTGGTGGAAGCCGGTGTTTTAGCGTATGTACCCATTGATTTTAATCGTGGGGATATTTGCGCTGATCTGAATGCAAAAGGCGAATCTCAAATTTATCTCAATCAACTGGCACGTACAGTGACAGAAAGATTTCAACAACTCATTGCCCAGAAAAAATGGCCGGAGATGTTGGTTGCGTTAGGTGAACCGACGGCGTTTTTGGTGTTATTTAGTGTATTCAATGAAACACAAGCAACCCTGTTGCATATGCTATCAACGGTTGATGCGCCAGAACTTCCACAAATGATAGTTGCACTGGTGCAAAAAAATAAGCAAATTATTAATAAAAGAGATACGGATAAAAAAACGCCGTTAATGAAGGCGGCGGCACAAGGCAACATCATAGCTATTCAAGGATTGATTACCTGTGGTGCGGATATAAAATTAAAAATTACGCGACTCGATTCTCGTGATCATGATTTTACCGCGTTACATTTTGCTGCTCGATCAGGCAGTTGGGACGGTTGTCGTTTGTTGTATGATGCAGAGCATCTTGCAACTGCACGTGCAGTTGCCACTGAGGATGCAAAAATATTTTTTGCTTTAAAAGCAGGAGAAATTGATTCAGCTGTAGCATTGATCACTCGGTCCCTGTTAATTTGGTCTGTGATGCAGATATCGGCCAAGTTAGCTAAATTATTTGTTCAGATACAACAAGATTTTCCAGCGCATGTGCTAGCAATACAAAAAAAGATATTAATGACGATTGTATGCGTCAATGAATATGCTTCTCTGCAATATACGATGGATTACTATCTCGCATGTTTTAAAGATGTGATAAATGCTGAGCTTATTCCAGGAACGCGAGATACGTTTCTCCATCTCTTAGCAAAAAACAACAGCAACAGTAATCATGACACGATAATTGCTAAAGCTTGTGCATTACAGGCTAACATCAATGCTGTCAATGCAGCGAATCACACGCCATTGATGGAGGCTATTGTGGCGCGTTCTAGCCATTGTATCGCGGCGATCACTGCGCGATCCGACGTAGCTTTAGAAGTGCAAAGCTCAGTCCATCATACACGGGGATATACGGCATTGGATTTGGCTTTTTCGGCAGGTAATCAAGAACCGCTTTGCCGATCTCTTATGGAAAAAGGTGCCGTGTTATCCATTGATGCGTCAGCAGAAAAAAGACGCCCTAGCTGGCCATTTGCTATTTCACTTCCCATGCGAGCATACCTGAATTCCCCCGCAATTGTTAAGCAGAGACTCACGACCAAATTTCCATTGGTGACGCTGCACGGCGCTTTTTTTGGCGCGCATTACAAGCCGGGTCTACGAGGTGGTGCAATGCGTCAGCACCGAAATGCTCACAATCCTGCTGAGCTGCAACGTTTTTTTAATGATATTATGAATCGATATGAGGGGAAACCCAACAGCGAAACCGCTGCAGCGACTATGCGGTTATTGACGAAGATTCCATAAAGACACTACTACAGCAACCCGGAATAAAATATTTTGATCATAACAACAAGATTTGATTAGGTTATGTGCCGCGCCATTCGCGATACATGCGCTTTATAGTGTATAATAATAACTTGAAAGAGACATTATCATAGGTAAGGAACGCTATGAAAATATTCTTACAACGAAGTTATATTAATATTATTTTATTAATTGCATTGATTATCTTAGCGGGAAGCAATATTTTTGCTTATCAGCAGACCCAGCGTCTTATTGTGGCAAATGAGTGGGTTGTTCATACATACGAAGTGATAGATGCAGCGAACCAGGTGCAATCG
>JABDGK010000099.1 GCA_013286085.1 Gammaproteobacteria bacterium
TCTTGGGAAGATTACAACCCTGCATTAATCTCACCGGGTGGCGGCGTTTTCAAACGTTCTAGCAAATCGATTCCACTAACCCCCGAAGTAAAAGCCATGTTGAATGTGACTGCTGATTCCATGGTACCCAATGAGCTTGTACGTGCCATCTTAAAAGCGCCTGTTGATTTATTGTGGAATGGCGGCATTGGTACATATGTCAAAGCCAGCACGGAATCCCATGCGGATGTCGGTGATAAAACCAATGAATTTTGTCGCATTAACGGCAATGAGTTGCGTTGCCGAGTGGTTGGCGAAGGCGGCAACTTGGGCTTCACACAATTGGGACGTGTTGAATATGCATTAGCAGGCGGCTTAATTAATACCGATTTTATTGATAATTCCGCCGGCGTTGATTGTTCTGATCATGAAGTCAATATCAAAATATTATTGAACGAAGAAGTTAATAAAGCCCATATCGACGAAACAACACGTAATCAAATCCTGGCAAGCATGACACAAGAAGTCGGTGAGCTCGTTCTAAAAGATAACTATAATCAAGCCATGGTAATGAGCATTGCCAATTTTTATTCGAGCCAACTAATTACCATTCAACAAAACTACATCCGGGATTTAGAAACCGCTGGCATCATTAACCGCGCCGTAGAATTTTTGCCAGACGACAAAAAATTATTAGAGAGAAAAGCCGCAGGCATAGGCTTAACCAGACCTGAATTAGCTGTGCTGTTAGCCTATACTAAAATTCATATTAAAAGTGAAATTTTAAATTCCAGTATTCCAGATCATCCCTATTTAGGACAAATTCTCTATACTGCCTTTCCCGCTAGCTTACAAAATAAATATGCTAACGCACTGACAAAACACAGGCTACGTCGTGAAATTATCGCCACACAGCTAAGCAATCAAATTGTCAACGAAACAGGTATCACGTTTGTTTATAACTTACAAAATGAAACGGGTGCAACTGTGCCTGAAATCTTACGTGCTTATGTCGTTGCTTCGCGTATTTTTGGCGCGTCTGAGTTACAGCGCATCATTGAATCTTTTGATTACAAAATCTCAATGACAATGCAATATGATTTATTAGGGCATATCAGACGTCTTGTTTATCTTGCGACTCGCTGGTTCCTACGTCACAAAGTACTAACTGATGACAATATGCAAGAAACCATTCAAGAATTTGCGGGGCGCGTGAAAGAACTCGAAGAGCTTATTCCATCATTAATGGGTGGTTTTACCAAAAACTATCTAGAAACATTGTCTATCGAATTTGAAAAGACCGGTATTTCAAAAGACATTGCTCGTCGCATTGCTGCCACACGCGCTATGTATACATCGTTAAATGTCATCCAAGTTGCCACTAAATATAAATTAGACTTAGTAAAAACGACCAAACTCTATTTTGCTGTCGGTGAATTTTTCCATCTGTTGTGGTTCCGAGATCGCATTGCGAATGATACACGGGAAGGTTATTGGGAAACACTGGCTCGATTAACACTGCGTGATGAGTTAGACATACTACAAAAACTGATTACGACATCCATTATGCATCGCTATGCAAAAGAAAGTGACCCAAATAAATCCATTACACAATGGATTGCTAACAATCAACGCCCCATGGAGCGTTGGGAAAAAATTCTCGAAATGCTTCACAGCAGCACCAGTGTTGACTATGTCATGTTCTTTATTGCGTTACGTGAATTATCTGATTTAATTCATGCAAGTGATGAGGTACATTCGTAGCCCGTATGAAGCGCAGCGCAATACGGGATTTTGCGTGTACCAACCCGTATTACGCTGCGCTTCATACGGGCTACATTCTAACAAAGGGAATAGCAATGAAAGGGTTATTTTTAGCAGGAATGGGCGGCTTCTTTGGCACTTGTCTGCGTTATTTATTTAATACGGTTATTTATCGATTACTCAGCTATCCGACGTTTCCTTATGGCACATTTATTATTAACGTCCTTGGCTGCTTGGTCATTGGTTTATTGAGTGGCTTGGCCGAGAATCGCTTATCATTCACGCCTGAATTACGCATTTTTATTTTTATTGGCATCCTCGGTGGTTTCACCACTTTCTCAACTTTTGGGTATGAAACATTTGGCCTCATACGTGACGGCCAATTTCTATTGGCGGCAACCAATGCCATATTGCAAGTGTGTTTAGGAATCGTAGGCGTGTGGTTGGGATATTATTTTTCACGATCACTTTAAAGGATTTATCAATGAATACATTAGAAGAAGGCTGTTTATTACGAATCTTTATTGGCGAAACAGATAAGCATAATGGAAAACCACTCTATGAATGGTTAGTTCAGCAAGCCAAAGCGGCTAATTTACGTGGTGCAACTATATTACGTGGTGTAGAAGGTTATGGTTCACACCGTGATATTCACACCGCTAAAATTTTACAACTCGCCACTAACTTGCCCTTAGTCGTCGAAATTATCGATACCGCAGAAAAAATTAACGCATTCATTGCTGTGATTGATCCCATCATGATGGGTGGATTAATTACGCTTGAAAAAATTAAACTTAAATCCTACCACGGAAAAACATGACAAATTCACATTCAGAAATAACATATGAAATCTTACTAACAAGATTGCGTGAGGCAAAGCTCATTCCTTCAAAAAAGGGAACAGCTGGAATTTATGTTCATAAAAGCAGAATAGGCTATCACAGTTCACTAGTAATCTCGCCAAATCAAACAACCATTTACGCACTCATACACCATCCAAGCGATGCGGCCCAGCAATATAGCTGATAAAAAGATTATTTTAGGCAAAGGTATCGATACAGTCGTGAGAGAAGCAATCAATATC
>JABDGK010000100.1 GCA_013286085.1 Gammaproteobacteria bacterium
CGCCGATTATTTTTTTGTTGACAGTCACAGAGGCGGACGTGACGCGTTGGATGAGAGCTAGCATGAGGATTTCCTCAAGTTAAATGCAGGGTGGGTGAGCTTGTAATGCTGCTTTGTCCGCCCTGCGACTTACTTAGTGTGTTGGCTTAACGGCTAACACAGCATCAATTTCAATACGGCGATTGAGACCAAAAGGTTTTTCATCATTGCCATCGGGAATGCGGGTGACCGCAACAATAGATCGAGCGATATTTTCTGGATGGATGAAGTAGCTTTTCACGATGCCACGTATCAGAGGATAATCATTCGCAGGATCAGCGAGATAAATAGTGACTTGAAGCACGTCATCCATGGTGGCGCCATTTTTGATAGCAATTTCACGTAGTTGATCAAACGCTTGTTTTATTGCGGAGCCATCCCGGTCAGGTATTTCTACTTCACCGGTTCTTTGGCCAGCAATAAAAATTAAATTTTTGGGCTCCGCAGCAGCCGAAATAGATCCATTAAAATTAGCTGCCCACGCAGATAGAGGGAGTGCGAGCAGTAACGTTACGATACTTTTCAAAAATTTATCCATAAACATTCCCTGTTCAAGTTGATTGAATGATTAAAATTATGAAGTTGCCGCATTTTTCCCGGTACGTTTACGTTCATGTTCTTTCAGGAACTTTTTACGCACGCGAATAGATTGCGGTGTCACTTCCACTAATTCATCGTCATCAATGAATTCCAGTGCTTGTTCTAATGACATTTTAATCGGCGGTGTCAACATGATATTTTCATCAGAGCCAGACGCGCGCATGTTGGTAAGCTGTTTGGCTTTGCAAGCATTGACAACCAAGTCATTATCGCGAGAGTGAATGCCGACAATCATGCCTTCATACACTTCCGTTTGTGGACTGATAATCATACGGCCACGTTCTTGTAAATTCCATAGAGCAAATGACAGTGCAGTACCTAATTGATTGGAAATCATGACACCGTTTTGACGGTTAGCAATTAAGCCTTTTACAGCCGGTCCATAGTGACTAAAGACATGGTGCATCAAACCTGTGCCGGATGTGAACGTCAAAAAGTCGGTATGGAAGCCAATCAACGCGCGTGATGGAATGACATAATCTAAACGTACGCGTCCTTTGCCATCCGGAATCATGTTTTTGAGATCGCCGCGACGCGAGCCTAATTGTTCCATGATAGTGCCTTGATGATCGCTTTCAATATCAACGGACAATGTTTCATAAGGTTCTTGTAGTTCGCCATCGACCATTTTGGTAATCACTTCAGGACGTGAGACGGCGAGTTCATAGCCTTCTCGACGCATGTTTTCAATCAAAATAGATAAATGTAACTCGCCACGTCCGGATACTTTAAATTTATCTGGATCTGATGTGTCTTCGACGCGTAAGGCTACGTTATGCAATAATTCTTGCTCTAAGCGTTCGCGAATTTTTCGGCTCGTGACAAACTTGCCTTCTTTGCCTGCAAACGGTGATGTATTGACTTGGAAAGTCATGCTGATGGTGGGTTCATCAACCGTGAGAGGCGTTAATGCTTCGACATTACTTGGATCACAAACAGTGTCCGAAATTTTCAGTGCGTCGATACCGGTAATCGCAATAATATTGCCCGCCTCTGCTGTTGGTACTTCGGCACGGTCAAGACCCAGATATTCCAGTACTTGTAAGATACGACCTTGACGAACCACGCCTTGTGCATTAATGATGCTGACTGGCATATTGGTTCTCGCTTGGCCGCGGGCAATACGACCAATACCAATCATGCCCACATAACTTGAATAATCCAGTGTGGTAATTTGCATTTGGAAGGTGCCATTGAGTTCAACAGCCGGTGCGGGTACATGCTTCACAATCGTTTCAAATAATGGCGTCATGTCTGTGCTAGGTGTATTTAAATCCAGTGTTGCATAACCCATTAATGCAGAAGTGTAGACAATAGGGAAGTCAAGTTGCTCATCTGTCGCACCTAATTTGTCAAAGAGATCGAATACTTGATCAACAACCCAATCAGGACGAGCACCTGGGCGGTCAACTTTGTTGATCACCACAATAGGTCTTAAACCCTGATCGAAAGCTTTTTGCGTCACAAATCGTGTTTGCGGCATAGGGCCATCAACGGCATCAACCAAGAGGCAGACGCAATCTACCATCGAGAGAATACGTTCTACTTCGCCGCCAAAGTCAGCATGGCCCGGCGTGTCCACAATATTAATACGGTAATCATGCCATTTGATGGCGGTATTCTTCGCTAAAATAGTAATGCCGCGTTCGCGTTCTAGATCATTGCTATCCATGACCCGTTCAGCATTGTTGGTTTTTTTCGAGAGGCTCGAGGTTTGTTGTAATAGCTTATCAACCAAGGTGGTTTTACCGTGATCGACGTGGGCAATGATTGCAATATTTCGTAATTGTTCTGACACAGTGTTCACCTGGGGTTTAGTATATTAGTAAAAACCGCGTATTTTACCTGACATGGGCGCTGATAGCTAATAGAAACAGCGTAAATTTGATTAAAAACTACGCCGACATGGAATAGTGCAGCGGGGTAAAAGTTGGTCATTTTATTTATCTCGAAATTTTACTGAAAAACCATAGCCACGTGCAAATTCCTTCGGCTAGAATAGCCGTTAATTTTTGGGTTCTATTATCTTAGGAGCGCGCCATGTCTGCAGTGATCAAAAAACTAATTGAAGAGCATAACATTCTGTTTGTAGATCTCCGTTTTACTGATTTGCGCGGCAAAGAGCATCATGTCACGATTCCTAAAGACAAAGCCGATGAT
>JABDGK010000101.1 GCA_013286085.1 Gammaproteobacteria bacterium
TAGTCTCATCATAATCACCATCTTACTTGCTTTATTTTTTGATTTTCTCAATGGCTTTCATGATGCTGCAAACTCCATCGCTACCATTGTTTCCACTCGCGTCTTAAAACCTCATTGGGCGGTATTATGGGCCGCATTTTTTAATTTTATCGCGTTTGCTTTTTTTGGTTTGCACGTTGCCAATACGATTGGGACAGGCTTAATTGACCCGTCAATAGTTAATGGTGCGATGATTTTTGCTGCGCTGATTGGCGCTATCTTGTGGAATATTATTACCTGGTATTTCGGCTTACCGTCTAGCTCATCACATGCGCTGATTGGCGGCTTATTAGGTGCAGCGATTGCAAAAGCAGGGTTTGCCCCTTTAAAAATCGCCGGAATCAGTAAAGTCCTTGCAGCCATTGTCATTTCACCCCTACTGGGCATGGTAATTGGTTTATTGCTTATGTTTATCATCGCACGTCTGTGCTTTCATGCGTCACCACGACACATTGATCTTTGGTTTCGAAAATTGCAATTCATTTCAGCTGCTTTCATCAGCTTAGGCCATGGTGCCAATGATGCGCAAAAAACCATGGGGATTATTGCTATTTTGTTATTCTCATCACACCTCATCGGCGATACATTTTATGTGCCTATCTGGGTCATTGTGGCATGTAATTTTGTGATCGCACTCGGCACTTTCTTCGGTGGTTGGCGCATTGTGAAAACCATGGGAATGAAAATTACGAAACTCAAACCAGTCAGTGGTTTTTGCGCTGAAACTGCCAGTGCTGTTACGTTATTTTTAGCAACAGGACTTGGCATTCCGGTTTCCACAACGCATACTATTACCGGCGCCATTGTCGGCGTTGGATCACTTAACAGAATGAGTGCGGTGCGCTGGGGTGTGGCGCGCAATATTATTTGGGCATGGATTTTAACCATTCCAGCGGCAGGATGTGTGTCTGCGGGTGTTTGGTTAATTATGAGTTGGCTATAATGATTATCGCAAAAAAATTAAAAAAGCCTGTCTTTCCCGCGAAGGCGGGAATCTATTTATAGGCTGCTGCATACCATCAATAGATTCCCGCCTTCGCGGGAAAGACAGAGGGATACCTCAGCGCTTGCGGAGTTTACCCCGTTATGCTTCTAAACGGGGCTTTGCCCACCCTACGGTTCTTAACTATAAAGAACGGAGCAAAATAACATGGAAAATACCATCATCAATCTTGGCTTAGCATTGATTGAGGGCTTAGGGTTAATTGTATCACCTTGTATCTTACCCATTCTGCCGATTGTCTTATCGGGCTCACTGGAAGGTAGCAAAAAACGTCCCTTTGGTATTATTTTAGGATTTATTTTCACGTTTGCTATTTTTACATTTTTTTCACGTAAACTCGTGCAGCTCTCTGGCATTGACTCCAATCTTATTCGACAAATCGCCTATTTTTTATTAATCGTCATTGCTATTACAATGATATCCACTGACTTAACAGAAAAATTTAGTCGTTTGACAAGAAATCTTGCCGCCATCGGATCTAACGCGAGCATCAATGATGCTCAAAGCGGTTTCTGGAGCGGCGTACTATTTGGTGGCTTGATTGCCCTCATTTGGACACCTTGTGCTGGCCCGATTCTTGCTGCCGTTATTGTGCAAACCGTCCTCCAAAAAACATCGATACAAAGTTTTCTGACGTTACTGTTTTTTGCACTGGGTGCTGGTATACCTATGTTATTGATTGCTGCGTTTGGGAGAACCGTCATGGCTAAATTTGGTTTTTTAAAACAACATTCCACCACATTACGAAAAATATTAGGCGCCATTATTCTTGTCAGTGTCGGATTAACCTATTATAACGAAACCCGTTCGGCCAGTACGTTTACCAATACGAATCATGGTACTAGCACCGAACAAACCGCTCTCATTAATGGTTTAAGTGAACCCTATCCTGCACCACCAATAGATGGCATTACTGCTTGGATCAACTCACCGCCTCTCACCATCAGCGCACTGAAAGGCAAAGTCATATTAGTGGATTTTTGGACTTATTCCTGCATCAATTGCGTACGCACGTTGCCATATCAAAAAAGTTTATATGAAAAATATCACGACAAAGGCTTGGTGGTCATTGGTGTGCATACACCCGAATTTGATTTTGAGAAAAATGTCGATAATGTAAAAAACGCTGTTGAAAAATATGGTATTCACTATCCTGTTGCATTGGATAGTAACTATGTAACCTGGCAAAGCTTCGCTAATAAATATTGGCCCGCCGAATATTTAATTGATCAACACGGTAATGTCGTTTATCAACATTCAGGCGAAGGCGAATATGATGTCATGGAAAACAATGTTCGCTTCTTGCTAGGCTTAAATAAAGTCACTGTAGAAACACCTGCAAGCGAGAACCTAGCTAATTTGTTACAATACCCAACGCCAGAAACCTATCTCGGCTTTGATCGAGCAGATGGTTTTGCAAGTCCTGAAAAAGTTATCCAAAACAGCGTTGCTAATTACAGTTTCCCGCAAATACTCGAAAAAAATACCTGGGCATTACAAGGATCATGGATCATCCTTGGCGAACACATCACTTCTGCCGGTGAACAAGCCGCCATTAAAATTCATTTTTATGCAAAAAATGTTTATGTGGTGATGGGTAATGCCGATCGAAGTTCTGCCTCTGTGAAAATCCTTTTTAATG
>JABDGK010000102.1 GCA_013286085.1 Gammaproteobacteria bacterium
ATTCGCTATCTGTATTACCCGGGTCAAATTGGTCTTCAAGCTTGTTTAACTGCTATGGCCAAAGGGAATAATTTGTAAATGATTGAGATCTGCCTGCTGTCGATGAGACGCTAAATCCTGCCTATTTAAGCTATAAATCTTAGCTAACACCGCGGTTTCTGCACCACGAGATTCACTTGCAGTGGGACATAATAGCAAGCCATAAGAAACCCGCTCTGGGTAAGATACGTATGGCATGAGTAAGTTTGCAAGCTCAGCAATATAATAACGATTAATATCCATATTTTTAAACAATCGCGGTAAAATTTCTTTCACTGCATAATCTGGATCGACGCGCATCATCGCTACTTTTAAAATCTCAACTACATTTTCAGGGCGACTTGAGGAAAATAATTTTTCTAACAAAAAAACAATCAATTGATTTTGTATCGCATTTTTATCTATTACATTAACAACCTGAACAAGTGCTTTGATTGCCGCATCACATATTGCATTGCTAAATCGAGATTCTTCAAAATCGATAGATTCTAACAACAAATTTAAAAAATCCTGCTGCAAATTTTCTTTAGTCGAATATCTAATAAATTTACCCACTATAGCGAAAAGTGCTATCTTATCGTCACTATTTTTTATTTGGGCTAAATAATTTTCAAATAAATATTCTTTAAATTCGTCAGAAACTCTCGTCGTAGGTAATAAGCTAATAACATGCAGCGCATCACTCGCGTCAGCATACAACGATTTAGGTTTAGCATTTACCTGTCCACGAAGCCAGGGCAGAATTTTTTCATTAAGTGTCTGCTGATCTGCAAAAATTAGCAGCCATTCTAAGCAATACAAATCATCATATTTACCATGTAACATGATACGTGCTAATTTAGTGTGTAATTTTATATTTAAGGCTTCCAACACACTTGCGCAAACAGGACGACTTGACTTATCTTCAATCTGTGTAAGCATAGCTGCAGTCAGTTGATATATTTCACTGTGCTGGGTCTCTATTCCATTTTCTAAAGCTGGCAAAACGACGGTCAACATTGACGCATCAGGTATTCGATCAAAAATTTCAGCTAAACTTTTATAGGCGGCCACTTGAAAATAACTATTTTCTTCCCGCACTCCTTGCAACAGCAAGGGTAATATTTCAGTTTCTAAATCAACAAGTGATACTTGTCGACCGACAACTGCCAAAATAGTATAAATACCATGTTTATGATTAAGATCATTTACCTTAGTTTTCAACAATGGCAAAAAAGATGTCTGAATAAATTCAACGTGTGGATACTCAAAAGCCGCCTGCATAATTTGATAACAATGCTCTATGGTCGAACTGAGTCGAACCTCTTCTGTTAATTTTTGCAAGACAGATGACAAGCGCATCGTAGCTTTCTCGGCGAGTGGCGCTGCTTTCACTACTGTTGCTAACGAACCCCAACAGATAGCACGATACTCTTCTTCACCATCCTCCGCCATTTGCAAAAGATGAGTAATGACAGAGCCAAAGCTATTCGTTTCTGAAAACAATAAAATATCCGTCTCTAATACAACAGGTTTTTTTCGTTGAGCGCGCGGTTGTAAAATTGATTTAAAGATCATTTCATCGAGAGACTTCACTTGCAATGCTCGATGAAATCTCTCCTGTGTGATATCTACTAAATACAAAGGAAAAATTGTAAAAAATGCAGACCACAGCGCATTAAATTTATGGTCTTCTAGTAGCAAATTATTTTCTGTATTGAGACATTGTAAAATTACCGTTAAGCTATCTCCACGCTTCACATTGGCTAAGAGTTTTGTCATGAAGGCAAGATTGGGTAACCGACGTCCATAGAATGTCAGTGTACTCTGCTGAGATCCCATATAATCATTTAATAAAATCCATAAAATCGTCGTCGGATTAAATTCGCCGTGTGCTAACGTTTGCAATATGAGCTTAATGTAGTTAGAACGTGCTGGATTTTCTTCAAAAAGTGTTTGATAAGCAAAATGAAGATTCATTGCGCTCCATTTCGCAGCATGCATGACATTTGAAAACATCGTCATCGCCGCCCCAAAGAAACGTCCGGTGGCTTGAATCATACTAGATGGTACCATCCTTCGATCCCAATCATATCTCTGGCGTTTGCTTGGATCCCCCAGTACTTCATAGGCTTGGTTAATATCAAGAAAATTATCGCTTGCGGTAGGGTTTTTATTCTTATCCGGATGTGTGCTTAGTGCCATTTTACGATAAGCTTTTTTAATTTCGTTCGGTGATGCGCTCTCTGTCACACCTAGAATTTTATCATAGTCTTTTTGTTGTGGGGTAGATGATTGCGCAAAAGACTGTGACGAGGCGCTCATGAGAAAATCTCTTCCAGAACAGATTTTTTCATTAAATACGCAGAAAATAGTTCTAATTCAGCTCTTATTTGTGTAATTGGCGTAGGCATTTTTACTTCCACCGCAAGAATATTTGAATACTTATTATACACAAACTATGCTGTAATTCAATAATATCGATAGTGAATGTATGATGACGAATTGCCTCAAATTAAATGTCACCCAAAATCTGTGAATAACTCACTAAACCAATACGTTGCCTCAAAATAGATGTTACCGAACGGAGGCTATTGAAGCATCCTCTCTGATATTTGTTAATTGACTATTCGGCGGGATGATGGCTGAGCACCCGGTTG
>JABDGK010000103.1 GCA_013286085.1 Gammaproteobacteria bacterium
ATGATAGCAACAAGAGGCGACATTTCTAGCTCATCAACAATACAGTCTTACACCCATATATTACAACAGCTAACATTCCATTCCTCCAAAGAAGATGATACAACAGACTCACAGCCAATACTTCATCAATACGATTCACTCTATTTTCATTCAGTCTCCCACCCCGGAATCACAAAAGAAACCCACATAGATTCACAAGGGGAAACTTACAATATCGATCGGTATAAACTACATATCAGTATTGCTCCTGCCGATTTTGAGGGGATAAAAGACATTATCAACAGTCTATTACTATCCGCAACACAGAAGCTTGTTATAACAGCCTATAAGGTGGCTAACTCTGCTTGTCTTGCCACAGGGTTACGCATGGCAAATTTTCCATTTACACTTTACTTACACGATGACTTTGATTCTGCGAATCTTTCTGATCTCATTGACCTTTGTCTACAATTAGAAAAAGCGTTAGCTCAGCTACCGTCAGGAAATCGCGGATATTTAACAGTCTCCGATCTTCCTATCACTCAACATATTGCTTTTCGTCAAGCAGCGCTTGATAAAGTTGAATATATCTACGCACACGACAAAAGAGCACCTGAACTTAAATTAGCTGGAGAAAACTCCGCCTATTACAAAGGTCTCCTAGCAGCCTTAACAGAAAATAATGAATCCACACTAGAGGCACCCACTTTCCATCCAGAACCTACTGATGCAGAAGAGACTAAACCAGCGGCTGTGCGCTTTCGCTATTTCTAATTCCTGAGAGATCTCTTTTAAAGATTTAAGGCGTAAACCGCAAAAAATGCGGGGGAGTATCAGGGGTACCAGCGACATCCCTTTGCTTTGGCGAAACTCGGCCCCAGTGACTCAAACGCTGCGCTATCTCTTGCCGCTTTGCTTCTTCCAGACGCGATGCTTTTAGTTTATCCTCAGATCCTCGCGACTCTTTTTCTTCTTGCCGATCCAATTGCTGAAAATGCTTATTCACTTGGTCATTCACCATCGCCATATAATCTTTTGTTAAAAATGAATGATAAAATTGCTGAGCAACATCACTCCGCCGGTGAAAATAACCCTGTTTTGGTCGCAGCGCAGCATATTTTCCTAGACTCACAACCTCTTGCAATGCTGTAGACCAACAATCCCTCTCAACTGTTTCAATGGTATTTAATATCGCGCGCATCGCTGTGGGGATTGTATGTGCATCACCCGTATTAAAATTAAAAGCTCTTTTCCCGCCACAAAAACCCACATTCCAATCTGTTTCAAAAATCGTTTGCTGAATACAGAGCAACATATTTTTAGCTACTTTCTCATAATCCTCAGCCTTACTTAGGTGCTCGCACGCCTTTCCTCCTCGCATCTCCACCTGCATACCGTGCACAGCAAACAGATTATCAAGTTGATAGTCTAAGAGAGTTTTCTTAAACAATTGCAGCGTTGCTGTTTGTGGCATCGTCGCAAGCGTACGATAAATATCGAGTGTGCGCAAAGTTCTGAACAAAACCTCAAATAAATACGAGAAGTCCTGAACACTATTGAAACCTTCCTCTCGGCTATGTAAATCACGATTAGCATGAACATATCGATACCCAACATCTTCTATTTGCGCTCTTTGCTCAGCTGGAACATCCACCAACAACAGGTTGTCTGCGGCAACAGCATACTTCTGTTGTATTTTCATTAAAAAGCTGACCTTGTGCGCTAGCAAACGATCGGTATGTACCAATGAAGCCAGCCATGAACTCGTGGCCTGGGTCAAAAAATTTCGATCCGGTCCAAAGCATTGATCAAGCGCCCGATACATATCGTTAGCTCGTACGTTTTGCCCCTCATCATACTCAAAATACAGGCGATTTGAGATGACAACCGATTCAACAGCATTTGCCGCCAGAATTTGTAGCGTCAGCTGCAAAAATGTGGCGTTAGTAACAACAATATCAACAGAAGATGCAGTACTTGCACCCTCAGGACGAGAGGCTGACAAAACGATTCTTGTATTATCGTCTCGATACGCCCCCCAATAATGGATGGGGCCATCAAACTCCCAAACGACTACTTTCTTAACCATATAATAATTATCACTCGCCGCAGACTGACCCAACGACCATGCTCAAAATAATTTCAGCAGCATAATTATTTTGAAAAAAATATGCCATTCATTTTTTATTTCATCTTAGTCGAATCAACTCTACAATGGTCAGACCCGTGATTTAATAATAATATTCAATTAGTTACTTTAATGAGATGACTTGCCATGACTAAAACACTCTTACTTTCCATCACTGACCATATTGCTACTATTGCATTTAACCGCCCTGATGCCATGAATAGCTTCAATAAACAAATGGGGGATGAGTTGTTGCAGCTTACTGAACAAATACGCATGGATGAATCTGTGCGAGCCGTTTTATTAAAAGGCACTGGACCATTATTTATGGCGGGTGGTGATATTCGCTTTTTTCAAGAGAAATTAGACATCATGCCTGAAGGCGTTATGGATATTGTCCGCGCATTAAATGGTTCTATTTTGAATTTAATGCATATGCCTAAGCCCGTGTTAGCCAGTGTGCATGGATCAGTTGCAGGAGTCGGTGTGAGCTTAATGATGGCATGTGATTTAGTGATTGCTGCTAATAATACAAAATTCACTATGGCTT
>JABDGK010000104.1 GCA_013286085.1 Gammaproteobacteria bacterium
TCAGATCAAATAATGGCACTATCGTGGGTGAAGGTGCCGCAGAAAAATTGTTGCAATTACACGAAGAAATGGAAAGACAAAAAGTGTTACCCATGGGCAGCCATGCAACTGCTTTGGAAAAAGCAGATCGTGCGAGCCTGCATGAAACAGCGGAAGAAAGAGCAATACGTGAAACTCTTAACGTTGCTGCTGTGAAAAAACTCTTTAATACTTTTATAGGAAATCCCAATGATACCCCAGCAATAAAAGCACAAAACATCACAAACGCGATAAATACTTTTAAAGAATTTATGAAAAGCTTGAAGCACCAGATGATGGCTCATGGCATGATGACAACAAACAAATATCATGTGAATTTAATCCATCTGTGTGCGTCTGCATTTGAAGTATTGTCTAGAACAGGTGGATTATTAAAAGGTGGCTGGTATGGTGCGTTGGGCGATCGATTTTGCTTTGAGGTCATTGGTGGCGCAATTCAATCAGGACTCCCTCCTCGCGCAAGACAGCTAATAAGACAAAAGCTTTATTATTTATTTAACGAAAATCGGCAGATTATACGAGACTTAGATGTTAACGGTGTCTTATTTAAGTCTTCTACATCGGCTAATGGTTCCAAGCTTGTTTTAGGTTTATCCCTTTTTTACGACGAATTTGGCCAGCATCGGGGCGTGCCCCGCTCCGTTGACTTGTGGCCGGCTGCGGAGTTTTTACAGCTTATTGCAACAATTCTATCAGCCACCACCAATACTTACGCTGCAACCAAACCTATAGGCAAGCATAGTATTGCGGGGGCACAAAGTACGCCAGCCGCTAATGCCACAATGCGTTAATCCCAGCATGAAATGGGAGTAAGTCTGAACATTAGCGATTAAGAAATATCTATGTTTAGATTTGACCCCAGTTCCTCTATCAAAAACATAATAGAACTTCGATAAGTTAACAACTCGAATACCGCACGTAGAAGAACGAGTCGATTAGTTTAACGTGCTCTGCATACTCTATTGATATGCTCTTCTCCAACGCTAGCATACATTTCAATATGTTTAAGCGACAAGGTGCGTTTATCAAAATAATTTATCAATTGAAATTGTGTAATAGGAAATGAACCTAGTTCTTGCATTTTTCGTGATGCACTAGCTAACTGCGTTTTTATACTTTCTTGGGTTATGTCATTTAATATATCTTTATCAATGACACTAAGAGCAATAGCAACTGTTTTATAGCGTGCTAGATTCGCTGCATCCCATGCGACAAATTTTTTCGCAGGATCCAATTGAGTTGCTAACGTTAGCAGAGGCGTCGCATCTTCCACCTGTGTTTTATAAGCAAATCGAGCAAGAATCGTGCCGTCAGGCATCAGTTCGCATTGCATAGGGCTCAAATATGGCTTTTGTTGTGCATGCCTTTTTAATACCTCACATAAGGTATCCATGCGATCATGTGTAAGCAACCCCTGCTCATTGGCATATATCTCAAAAAAATCTTCTTTCTTTAATACTGGAGTCATACCACCGACTGTGGCATGAAAAAATGTTTGTTTGATAAAGTGAGATGAGCGAATGGGAGATTTCTGTGAGGTGCGCTCGGGATAGAGGCTATTTAAAATTACATCGCGAGTTTTTGCTAAAAGAGCCAGCAATGGTTCATTGCTTTGTATATCAGCAATGATGCAGAAACCATAACAAGGATTACGTCGACTCGCAATAGCTTCTTTCGGTGTAGCGGGAGCTGTTAACATTCTAGGCTGATAATACAAAGTTTCTGTTAGCTGGCCCACATCATCTGATCGACCTAATGCAATAATGAATTGATCTTGAATTCGAGTGTTAACACGAGGGGACTCATTGATTTTATCACTGCTTGAATCCAATGTGTTGACTAATGTTAAATGCGGATCATATTGGTCAAATGCAGCATTGGTTGGTTTGACAAGGCTAGCAACAGCATAGTGCATTTCTTTTAATTTATCGAATTTATCTGGCATCAACGATATCCAGCGCATGCCATCAGCTCCCCAAGGAGAGTTTGGATATGTTTTGCTGCGAAGCGTGTCAAAGGTCAATTGAATGGCGGGTAATTTTAACTGAGTAAGGCGTTCGAAAATGACCGGAATCTGTTGCTCTTCTGCTTGAAAATGACAAAGCGTTATGTGGGGGATTGAACGAGGGCCCAATTTATAAGTATGCGCCTTATCTGAAAATGTATTGCCATAAGCCAACAATTGATCATTTGCATCCGTTGGAATTAAGGCAATATTGTAGCGAGTTAGCATAACGAAACCTCTAAAAAATACAAGAAATCGATCGAAATTTATATAATTTTATGAAAACGATAAATAGCCACCGATAAATGGGGTCAAGTCTGAATATTAGCGCTTAAGAAATATCTATGCTTAGACTGGCCCCCGTTTTTCTTCCTACGCATTTATCACGCTTGCTTAACCCAACCTGAAAGAATTTCGATTATTTGCAGCGCTTGTTTGTCATTACTTATATTAAACTTAGAGCGTAATTTATATTCCCCTGCACTCTTTTGGTAACGGCGCACCGAATATTTAATTGGGCCATAATCATTTAGCTTTTGATCCCAATCTTGGTACTGAAACAT
>JABDGK010000105.1:0-2310 GCA_013286085.1 Gammaproteobacteria bacterium
CAGGCTTATTTACATCCGCCCCTACCGCAATTAATGTGGCAGCTACTTTCTTGTGTCCTCTTTGTATTGCCAATAACAGTGCTGTGCTTGTTGAAAATGTATCAATGCAGGTGGCATTTAAATCAAGGCGATTATAAAAATTTAAGAGAGCAAGTGCGAATGGTTCATTGTCAAAACCAATCGCAGCACACAAAGCTGTTTGTCCAAAAACGCTATCTCTGGAATTGGGATTCATGCCTAACTCTAACAGCTTGGCAATGATGGCTTGATAGGTTTCCGTGGAATGAATAAATTTGGGATGGGCGTTGCTGAGGTGGGGAGGCGTGTTTGGAAAATCGGAAGTATCACCCGCAATAAAAACTAACTGATGAAAAAAATCACCTTGAATGCTTTGGCCTCTTTCAAGTGGTTTGACGGTAGATAATAATTTGCAGAGTTCTGATCTGAGGATTTTTTCTATGGCAGTGCGAGCTTCTTGTAGATGATCCGGTTTATGATTAATTAATTTTCGGAGTTTATTCCACTTGGCGAGCTTGTCATGCTCATAGTCTTTAATAAATGGATTGAAGAAATCTTGAAAGATTTTCTTATCGAACTGAAAATCCTCTACTGATCGTGAACTGCTTGAGCTTGACATTGGATTACTCCTGAAAGCGTGTTAAGCATATGTTGCTTTTCGAGAGATCATCCATGAATTGTGAGCTACTAAAATAATGATACTCATTGTAGCGTGCATGACTAATTATATCATTTTCTGAGTCTTTTAGTCCCGGGTGGGTCATCACCATGCCGCCGTCATTGATGTGATCCAGAAAGCAGGAGAATAGCTCCGGATAGCGATCAGCGTGCTCAAACGCATAAATACCGGCAAAACTCGTATTGTGCGGTATCTTGCGCTGAATAAGTGCTTGTTTGAAACGTAGGCCGCCAGCAAGCTGAATAATCAATTGTTTTAAATACGCTATTTGATGGAAGTGCAATAAGCTACCAGCAGTATAGGTGCAGCGGATATACGCATTATATTGGCGAAGCCGTTGCTCATAGACTTCAAGTAACGCATCCCGAATCACGGGGAATTGGTGTACATGCTGATGGCCATCGATATAGTGGGGTGGTTGCCCTAGCGCTGCGGTAAATTGATCAATTTGTGCATTCAGCTCAGTGATAATATCTTTTTTATGTGGTTGGCGTAAATTTGCCTGTAAAATCAATTTAGTTAGCGGTGTTGCCGCTTTATTGAGTGTGGTTAACAAAGGTCCTTCTGTTAGGTTGAAATGCAGGCCAATATCCGCTGTATTTTTGAAGGGTTCTAGCCATTGGGCGTGGGTTTGCCATTCAGGCGAGGTGACTAGGCAACTGGTTGCGGAAAGGCGATTTTCCTTGAGCAATTCAACAATTGCTTGAGAAATAGCAGAATTTTGTCCATAATCGTCGGCACACAGAATGATACGTTTCATGGGTGTTTGCTAGCCTATCGCGCGTCAACAGAAGCTTAAGAAAGCTTAGTTCAATTTGCGGGAATCAACAAGTGTTATCCATGATGACGACTCGATTGTCTAACAACAACAAAACCTGGGTTTTTGATCTCATGGGTTTGGCTATTTTGCTAGGCGTATTTTATGCCTTGTGGATTGGCGCGCATCCATTATTTACACCTGATGAAGGTCGTTACTCGGAAGTCGCAAGAGAAATGGTCGTGACGGGTGATTATGTCACACCACGGTTGAATGGCGTGGCATTTTTGGATAAGCCGGCTCTTTACTATTGGTTGCAAGCATCGGCGATCAACCTGTTTGGTTTAACAGAGTCAGCATTACGTTTTTGGCCAGCGCTGTTAGGTATAGTCAGTATGTTAGTGACTTATATGACTAGCCGTTTGTTGTTTAATCGTCGCGTTGGTTTAGTAAGTGCAATTATTTTGGCGACCAGCCCGCTGTATTATGGCGGGGCGCATTATGCGAATCTTGATTTAGAAGTGGCATCGCTCGTTGCGGATTCTCTGTTATGTTTTATTGCTGCTGTGGCGGCTTGCTCAGGGCGATTGCGGACAGGGGTATTATTAGCAGCGTATGTGTTTGCTGGGTTGGCGGCACTCACCAAAGGATTACTTGGTATTGCTTTCCCAGTCATGATTATTGGTACCTGGATTTTACTCTTGAATCGCTGGACCTTATTAACAAAAATGCATTTGTTCACCGGTATGGGAATTTTTTTCGCGATTGCAGCACCTTGGTATGTGTTAGTTCAGCAAGCAAATCCTGAATTTTTACATTTCTTTTTCGTGACACAGCAAGTATCGCGTTTTTTAAC
>JABDGK010000105.1:2367-2593 GCA_013286085.1 Gammaproteobacteria bacterium
GTTGAGTTGTATTTATTGTTATGGTTTTTTATTGTTTTTATTTTCTTCTCGATTCCGCGTTCAAAGACGGTCGGTTATATCTTGCCGGTTTTTCCTGTCTTGGCTGTGTTGGTTGGCAGTTATTTAAGTAGCGTTTGGGATAATACAAAAACGCTGGGTGTGCGGGCCGCAATAACAGCATTTATTATGATTGGTATAGCGGTGAGTGTGACTCTGGTGATGGTGA
>JABDGK010000106.1 GCA_013286085.1 Gammaproteobacteria bacterium
CGCGTGTTGCCTGAGCAAGCACCACATATGGTCGCACGCATTGGTACCATTGAAAACTTAGTCGAGGATGTGATACACCCATTAATTGATAGCTCTTTCCGCAACCAAGCTTCATCTTCTGAAGCTATGCAATTTATGCAAGATCGTTATGAAGAACAACGCAAAGCAGAAGAACATGCTGCTGATGAATTACAGAAATATCATGTCGAATGTGTCAGTGTATTGATTTGCCAAATTAAATTGCCTGATAGATTAATGCAAACATTGACTGATAAAGTTGTCGCTAGCCAACAGAAAGCCATGTATGACTCGCAACAGGAAGCAGAAGGGCGTCGCGCAGAAATGGAAAAAACCAAAGCCCAAGCGGATTTACAACCGAGTTTAGTGAAAGCAGAAATTGACGTGCAAATCGCGACACAACAAAAGCAACAAACCATTACATTAGCAGAAGGTAAGAGTCAGTCTATTAAATTAGAACAAGAAGGTATTGCAGCGGGTGTTGCTGCGGTTGGTAAAGCAGAAGCAGAAAAAATCAATGCAATCGGGCAAGCCACCGCAATCGCCTATCAAGGACAAGCCAATGCACTGGGCCAACAACCGCTTTCTATTATTGAAATCATGAAGCAAGTTGCACAAGGTCAGATTAAAATTACGCCTGATATTCTAGTGCAGGGTGATAGTAAAGAGGGCGGCAATTCCAGTAATGTGTTGGCTGCATTCATCGCAAGCTTGATGGGCAGTAATGCGAAAATAGTGTCGCAATCGGACGATAAGAAGAATTAATTAGCTACCAATTTTTTTCTGCTGAGCACGTAAGAGCGCGGCCTGTAGAAATGCTTTCTTATTGTCGTTTGATAAGTTAGTTGTTGCTATGGTTGGGCGCGCTTTTTCTTCGTTCGCCACCGTATTTAATCGTTGCTGTCTTGCATTAAATCGTTCTCTTGCCATATTTGCTTTGCGTTTTTCTTCAGTCTCATTTAACTCATTTACTGTAATCATATCAATGCAATCCACAGGACAGGGTGCAACGCATAATTCACAGCCGGTGCATTCTGCTGCGATGACGGTGTGCATGAGTTTGCCGCTGCCGAGAATAGCGTCAACAGGACAAGCTTGAATGCACTTCGTGCAGCCGATACATTCTGCTTCACGGATTACAGCGAGTAGTTTAGGTTTCGCTTTTTCTGCCATCTCTGCCATGAAGGGTTCGGGATCTTCGTTGACAAGATTGGCAATGATTTGCAAACCATTAACACCACCCGGCGGACACAAATTGATAGCAGCGTTGCTATGTACGAGTGCTTCTGCATAAGGCATGCAAGCGCCATAGCTACATAACCCGCATTGGGTTTGTGGCAAAATCGCATCGATTTGTTCAGGTGTGATGTGGTTTCTTGGCATAACTATAACTGTCTCTCCTCTCCCTTCTCCCACTTGGGGGAGAAGGGTTGGGGATGGGGGTCCCGACGTAGCACATGCTGTGTGCAACACAATAAACCCTCACCCGCCGCTACGCGTCGACCTCTCCCATATATGGGAGAGGTGAAGTTTACACAAATTATTTAACTCGCATTCCCGGTTCCGCGCCGACATCCGGGCTTAGAATCCATAAATCTTTCCCACCCGGTCCTGCCGCTAATACCATCCCTTGTGATTCACCAAAACGCATTTGCCGTGGCGCTAAATTTGCTACCATAACAGTCAGCTTGCCAACGAGTTGTTCCGGTTGATAAGCAGACTTGATGCCGGCAAACACTTGGCGTGTTTCATTGCCGAGATCTAACTCTAAACGTAATAATTTTTCTGCACCGTCGACATGTTCTGCCTTCGCGATTTTTGCGATACGCAAATCAATTTTGGCAAAATCATCAATACTGATGGTTTCTTTAATCGGTTCGTTTGACGAAGGTGTGCTTGTTGCAATAGGTTGTTTGACGATATCTTCTTGTGCAGCAGCTTTCATGGCATCAATCTCTTTTTTGTCTAAACGTTTCGATAATGGTTGAAATGCTTTAATCGTATGATTTAATAACGGCATTAAACGATCATTCCAAGTGAGTGGAGTAATATTTAAAAAATCTTCAATATTCTTTGTGGTTTCTGGCAAGATGGGTTTTAAATAAATTGCCAAGACACGGAATAAATTAATTCCCATGGAGCAGATATCTTGAACTTCTTGTTGGCGTGCGGGATCTTTGGCAGCCGTCCATGGTTTTTTCTCATCAATATATTGGTTCGCACGATCCGCTAATGCCATAATTTGGCGTGTGGCATGGCTGAAATCCAGCGCATCGAATTGTTTTGCAATCGTATCACCCGCAATAACAAATTCTTCGTAGAGTGCGGGTTCGACACAAGTGGCTGATAATTTTCCTGCGAAATTATTATTTAAGAAGCTCGCACAACGGCTGGCAATATTCACAACTTTACCGACTAAATCAGCATTGATGCGTAGTGTGAAATCATCAAAGTTGACATCCAGGTCTTCGATACGGCTACTTAGTTTTGCCGAAAAATAATAGCGTAAATAGTCGGGTGGCAAATGATT
>JABDGK010000107.1 GCA_013286085.1 Gammaproteobacteria bacterium
CGTTAATACTTGTGGTAGCTTCTGCAAAGCATTTTTTGTTTGGGCTACACTTCCTTTGCGCATTGCCTGCATTGCATCATTCACGGCAACAGCATCTGGATGTCTGAAATAATCAAATTTTCGATAAGACAACCAAGTTAAAATTTTACTGGTGCCATACCATTTTATATTTTGTTGCTGATCCGCATTAATTTTTGCTGGCTTCAATACATTTCTTATAAACTTTACAACCCATTTTGGTGAATAGCCATTTTTTTGAAAATGGTGTAAGGCTTCGCTTGTTAGTAGCCATTTTTGTGGA
Organism: Gammaproteobacteria bacterium; assembly: GCA_013286085.1. Lineage (GTDB taxonomy): Bacteria > Pseudomonadota > Gammaproteobacteria > DSM-16500 > DSM-16500 > UBA5158. The sequence goes on from JABDGK010000107.1 coordinate 302, forward strand.
TTGCTTGTGCCATTATAATGTGTTTTAGCAATTTTGCGCATGATTTCTTTAGCTAAGGTATCTGCTAAAAGCAAGCTGCCACCACCTAATGCAATTGCCGTGTTAGGCCCACCTTCTTGTGGCATGTCAGCAAGTACAGCAATTGTTGTGCCTATTGCGACACCAGAGGCCAAGCGAATCAAAGAACGGGTGGTTTTATAGCCTTGATACACGTTATGAGCACGATCCACGATAAATGCGGTAACGCGCGGTAAAATTAACAACCCATAACTCACACTGATACCAATTTTTGCGCCAAGCGACGTGACATATTGTGTATGTCCTTGTGGTACCAAGGAAGCAGTAGCGCCATTGACACCACTGGATGATAGAGGGCTATAGTTAGTTGATGCTGTGCTATCCATGGTGACCTGTAGCAATCTTCTTAAGTGATGTGCTGCCCCAGTGGTGGATGAAGGAATGGTAGTCGCAGAGCTAGTCGCATTCACTACCTCGACACCGGCACCTGCAGTTGTCACTGTCACACCTGCGACACCTTGAACGATATCAGCGATGGATGAGCTGTTGGAGCTGCTACTTGAGTGATGATAGGAGTGGTTTGAGTGGCTGTGATGACTGCTGCTATCACAACAGCAGCTAAAGATATTTTGACAACATTGGCCGCAATCATAACTCAGTACCCCTTGTGAATAAGAGGAGGAAAAAATTTCTAAGGGTATACTCACGTGACCTCTAGCTGCATCATGATAACCTTGTTGCGTCATCCAAAGATCAAGTAGCCAATTACTATTACTTTGTGAAGACCAGGCATAAGCAGGTGCACCATAGGATGGTGCAAAAAATCTATTTAAAAATGCATCTGAATTTGCTGACGAAGAAGAGGCAGCAGACATATTATCCACTGGCACTTGATGCAGCGCTGGATCTTTTGGCATTAATTTACTATCTATTTCGTTACATGTGGCTTCTTCTAAATCTTTGACTATTTGATAATACGGACTTTGTTTTAATTTTTCTCGGAACTGCGCTTCTGCTTGCTGCTGTTTTTGTGGATCTTGAGAGGCAATATCTTGTTGTAACCCTTCAATATTATCCGTCAACAGAAATAGCATACTACGATGCCATGCTTGTAAATCATTTTTAAATTCTGCTAATTGTGCTCTTAACCAATTTTTTTGTATAAGCGTTAAATCACTCAGCTTTACATCAAGCACATCTAATCCTATTGTTTGATAGGCGGTATCAAAGATATCGTTTACTTTAGCCATTGGTGTCGGAAAGTCATGTAAAATTGCTTTGATATTATTAGCACCAGGCTGCGAATTTTGGAGCTGTTCTTTGGCTGGGTTAACAATTTTTTCATTGTACTCAGCAGACAAGTCTGGATAGATGCGCGCATGAATGTGTTGGGTATATTGTGTTTTTAGAGCGATGAATAAATCATTGATCGTGGGTGCTTTTGGCATGACTGAGTTTTCCTGGGTAAATAGCCGGGCATTTTAACTAAATTCTACTCAGACTGGAATACTTTTGTAAGGTACTATAATTGACCAAAATAATATTATCGTATATAGTTGCACACCTTATTGATACATGAGAATTAAAAAATGAAAAAAGCTAATCTCCTACTTTCACTATGTTTATTCGCAGCCGTGATCCATCCAGCGTGTGCTTCCTCCATAAGACTAGGAGAAGGATCCATGTCAGGTCCTGCCGAATTAGGATTTACGTTAAATGATCTAAATATAAAGATTATGTATGACATCCAATGCATACTATCAGTCAAATACCCTTCACCTGTTTATAAATATACAGTGCGTTTTGATCTGAAAAATACGCTGCAAAGTGCAGGCGTTTATTTTGATGGCAAATTATTACAGACCCAACAAGCCAATGTATATGGCGACCAGACACATAATGTTGTCTATAAAGGTGTAATGACGGGTAATCAAGGAGCATCTATTACGTTGAACAACATTGAGGGGAATGTTGGTCAACCTCTATTAGCATCCTGCAGCGCAACACCATCAGTAGGCACTCCATAAAACGCAAGGCCAATCTTCTTCCGGAAGATTGGCCTTACATATCCTCGATTTAATACGTCAACTTCTAATGGGCGAATTCGAAAACTAATTCACCGCAGAGTAAATAAGCAGCCTTGCCTAGAGGTATCCTGCAATATAAGATGCAACTTGCGAACACCA